>JACNFQ010000094.1 GCA_014384545.1 bacterium
GATGTCCCCGTTATGCGCCTACATTTCTCGGTCCCTGCTGGACAGTCAGGTTCTCTTCGCCTTGATACTTTAGCACTAACAGGTATGGGAACGGGAAACGAGCAGACACAGATTCTCGCTGTAGAAATCTGGGAAGATGCCAACACCGATGGTATTCCTGATGGGGCTTCGTTTGGATCGGGGACCTTTGATGCAGATGAGGGCACCGTAACTCTTTCTCTGGTCGGAAATCCCCCCACACTGGGAGGAAGTTCTACAGAATACCTTATCACTTATGACCTAGCCGACAGTGCTCTTTTTTCGGTGGTCCCATGGTTCCTTCCTCTCCTCATGATGCTCTTCGGTCCTGACAAGAAACGGTGGGCTCTCGTCGTTCTTTTCGCTCTTCTTGTGGCGTGTGGTGGAGGTTCTTCTCCCCCTGCACCTTCTTGGACATTTGGTCTTTCTGTCTCCAGTGCCACAACTGATTCAGGGTCGCCTTCTATTCTTTCCATCACGGCACCCAGTAGCCAGACACTTACCGTCAAGTAAGATTGTTTGATATGAAAAGTACTATGGGTGTTATCCCCCGCTCCATCCTTATTCTTACTCTTGCTCTTGTTTCATTTCCACTTACAGCTAAGAGTGCGGGTGAGATCTTCAGAGAGAACAAAGATGCGATTGTCAACCTAAGAATGGAGGGGTATCTTTACGAAAACGGAGCATGGGGATTAGGAGGATGGACTTGTTCTGGTTTCGTTATTGACCCCTCTGGAATGATTGCGACGAATGGTCATTGTGTTGACGGTGCAACAAGTGGGATTGCGATCTTCTCTGATGGTAGCCAGTTGAGGATTTCAGGAATTCGTGCTTTTGAGTACGGAGACTCTCTCTTTTTCCGCGGTCAATCGGGTTTGGATTCGGCGGTGATCCAAGTGGCAGGGTTCGATTTGCCGACCGTTAAGCTGGGCAACAGTAATGCGGTAGGTGTCGGTGACGAGATTGTCGTTGTGGGATACCCTATGCAAAGCGATTTCGAGAGTTTGGGCGAGACGATTCCATCACCTACCATTACACAAGGCATTATCGCTAGCGAGCGTGTTCTTGAGGGTGTTCGCCAACTGGGGATTGATGCGTCAATTTCGAGTGGAAACAGCGGTGGCCCTGTTTTCAATGAAGAGGGTGCAGTGATCGGTTTGGCTACATGGCACTTGACAAGCGGACAGAACTTAAACTTTGTACAGCCCATCAATTATCTGCGGGGTCTAGACAGATCTCTGATTATGGGTTCGATTCCCGGTTTCTTTTCTGATCCTAGAAGTGGCAACGGGGAAGGCGATTCTGGCTCCTCGTCTCGGACCCAAATGAGCGACCCAGTCTTACGCGAAACGGGGCGTTTGGAATCGGGAGATGAAACCCTTGATTCGGGTGAGTACTTGGATGTCGTTACTCTCGATGGCGTTGAGGGGCAACGCGTCCAGATACATCTTACGAGTACAGAGTTTGACCCCTATCTCCTTCTAATGCCCCCCAGCGGTTCTGAGAATGCGCTTCAAGCTGCTGATGATGGTTCGGGTATCGCTACATTGGATGTAACTCTTTCCGAAACGGGAGAGTACTTGGTGGGTATTACCTCTATGGTTCCTGGTGAAACGGGAGACTGGAACCTTTGCCTTCCTGATTGTAGTTCCCCCATGGTTCCTTTCTTTGGTGATGTGCCATGGTTAACTTCATTAGATGAGGCTGATACGCTCTTGCGGGGATTGGGAGCGGTCAATAGGTATCCAGAGGAAAAGGGTTCACGTTTGGCTGAAGGGGATTTCCCCTATTTGGAGATCTACGACGCAACATTGGAAGATGGTCAGGATTATGAGATGCGTCTCTACTTCAACGAAGAGATGCTCATGGTCAAGGCTGTTTTCGTTATAGATGTCTTTGCTGCACTTGCCAACAATAACTTTGGTCCAGAACTTTGTGTAGATTTCTATGATGGATTTTTAGAAGGTACGGGTACTATGAACAGATTGGGTGCACCTACCGAGTCCATGCGTAGATTACAAGGGGAGGCTCACCCCCTCAATGCAGCTGGAGATTCGATTTGCCAATCGATCAAGGTGGAAGAAGAAGGGACCCTCGTTAGCGATTGGTGGGCAACGAGGGGTGAATGGATAAAAGCGACGAATGGCGTACCGCCACCGGGACCGACCATTGATGCCCATTCCCTCTTTATGAAGCTCATTCCAACAGATGACCATACGACAGTTAGATTGATCATTCTCTGGGAACACGACTCCATTTTGGTCCGTTAAGGGCCGACCCCCACGCCCCCGCATGTCGCAAGACGTGGAAGCCTTGCACCTAATACCGCCCCCCCGCATGTGGAAAGGCGTGGAAGGGCCGCCCTAATACCCCCCCCGCATGAGGCAAGGCGTGGAAGGGTCGCCCTAAAGCCATAAAGGCCTCCGTCCCTCATGTCCACTCCCCCGCACACGCCGAACCGCGGGAGGCCGGCACCCAAGACCCCCCCCCCCCCCACTGCGAACCCCCGGGGCGGCCCGCCGCAAGACCCCCCCCCCCCGGGCCCCCGCCCCCCCGACCCCGCCACCCCGGCAGGCGGCGCGGTGTGCGCCGCACACCCCACCGTC
>JACNFQ010000015.1 GCA_014384545.1 bacterium
GGCGGTGTGTAGGACTCGTGTTTGGTGGCGGTCATCTTCTTGTTAACGCGGTAGAGGTCGTTGAAGTGATGGGGCTTAGAGAGGTTGACAGATTGGTTCGAGTGGAGGGAGGGAGAACCATTGACTTGGTGGGATATACCACTGCTGCCCTCCTCTTGGAAGTAGTGTTCCAGTTGGAAGAGAGTGTACCCAGTGGAGGTGTGGACATCTTAGCAACGGGGTTCATCTTGATTGCTTTCTTGATTCAAGTTGCTCGAGCGTCCATGGGAAAGCCCCTCTATAGAGTTTCTGAGCTTTCTACCACTTTTTTTGGTGTATTCTTGACGGCAGGATTACTTTCGTATATCTTTAGGTTTCATTCCCTTGCAGACCTCTTCCCAGATGCTTCTTGGCCCGCTTTTGTTCTCATACCCGTGGTGGGAGCTTGGGGCTACGATTCCAGTGCTTTTTTTTCGGGAAAGTTTTTTGGCGAAGCGACCTACTTGCCCCACGTCAGTCGAAAGACTTGGGAAGGTACGGCAGGGGGATTGTTGGGGGTTTCTGTAGGGATGGCTTTCTTTGCGGGGATAACGGGTCTTGCTCAGACGATTCCTGAGCTGGGCAAGTGGTGGAGCTTAGGGCTGATTTGTGGATTGGCTGCCCAGGTGGGAGATCTGGGGTTCTCGGTCTTCAAGAGAGAGATGCAACTCAAGGATTCAGGTAATTCCATTCCCGGGCATGGGGGCATCTTGGACCGATTGGACTCCTTTCTCTTCGTTCTTCCTGTAGCGTTTACATTGATGGGCATCTTCTTTGGGATGAGTGGTTGATGGCTATTGTGAGTGGTGTATTGGGGGCTGTCCTTCTCTTTGGATTGGTCGTTTTTGTTCACGAATTGGGACATTTCCTTTTTGCCCGAATGATGGGGGTAGGGGTTGAGGAATTTGCCCTTGGTTGGGGTCCTCTCTTGAAATCTTGGCGTGGGAAGAAGACCAAATGGTCGCTTAGGGCGATTCCTTTAGGAGGATACTGTTTAATTCAAGGGATGGCAGGGGAGGAGAATGAAGGGGATAAGAGCGAAGGGAAACCTAAGAGGGGAGATTTCTTGGCAGCTGGGCTCTTTGCTCGCATCCTCGTTCTTCTGGGAGGAAGTATCTTCAACCTCCTCTTGGCCGTTCTCTTACTTTTTGGGATTTCTAAGGCGTATGGAACGGACAGACAACTCGTATTGATCAACGAGATTACCCCTTCTATTCAGGTGCAGGGTGTTATTCCCTCGGGAGGCGTGATTGCCTCGATTGCTACCGAAGATCGCAGGATTGAAGCGGTGGAATGGCCCTCGCCCGAGGCGTTCCATCAAACGATTGAGACCGCCCGTTCTCGGGGTGTAAAGGTTCATATGGATATCACTTGGATGGGTGCACGATTTGGTCCCTTAGTTTACGCCCCCATTGAAGGAGAGACCCCCCTTTCGTTGACACTATCACCCGTATTGACTGGACGGGTTGCCGCATTGGGCGACTGGGGGGCAGGGAAGATTGAAGGAGTGGGTCCTTGGCATGCTACGGATGGGGAGCCACTGACGGGACCTGTCCTCCAACTCTTGGACGGCTTAGAAGCTACACTTGTATTGGAGAGTGAATCGGGATTACGTGTCGTTGGAGTACCTAGAGAAGAAGTAAGAGCGTGGTTGGAGGCGGGGGAAAGACCATCAGGAATTTCCGCCAACGAAGTCGTTGTGTGGGCGGATGGTGTTCAAGGAGCGAATGCGTTGGAGGGGGCTGCATCACCTACAGTGCAGGTTCGGCTCTTGAAAGAAGAGGGATTAGAAGTCATTGACTTGGAGCGAGGAATCCTGATGAATTCCACGGGTTGGGAAGCAGAAACTACAGAGGCAGGTTGGGGAGAAGCTTGGGAGAGAGGCACTAAAGAGACTGCTTTTAGAGTTTTCTTGATTGGGGCGTTTATCAGAGATTTGTTCAAGGGGAAGAAGGATGCTGTAGAAGGTGTTTCAGGTCCTGTGGGCATATTCAAGATTTCCTATCAGGCAGCCCAGATGGGATTACAGGCTGCTCTTGGATTTGCCGCATTCCTATCGATAAACTTAGGGCTGATCAACCTACTTCCCATTCCAGCAATGGATGGGGGAAGAATCATTCTCCAACTCGTTTCAGCATTTATCTCCTTCCTTGGGTTTCGGATGTCTCCAAGAGTCGAGGAAAGAATCAATGCTGTAGGCTTCGCCTTTCTCATACTCCTCTTTGTCTTGGTTAGCATTCGTGACTTGATCGCTCTGTAATGAGGGTAACTGCTCTCGTTCCGGCGTTCAACGAGGCGCCACGCGTATCACCAATACTGAGACTGCTCGTTTCTTCCCATCGGGTCAAACGAGTTATGCTCATTGATGACGGGTCCACGGACCAGACGGCTGGTGTAGGAGAAGGGGTTGAAGGGGTAGAGGTGATGGTTTTGCCCGAGAACCTTGGAAAAGCGGGAGCGATTGAAAGGGGTCTTGCCACTGTAGATGAGGGGATCATCCTCCTCTTGGATGCGGACCTAATCGGGTTTTCAACGGACCACCTAAACCAACTCCTTGATCCCTTAGAAAAGGGACATTGCGAGATGTCAGTGGGGGTTTTCCTTGAAGGAAAACTAAGTACGGACTTGGGGCAAGTCGTTGCTCCAGGTCTGTCCGGACAACGCGCCTTTCTGGCATCTAGATTCCAGGGTTTCCCTCTTGGGGAGGTAAAGGGGTATGGCTTTGAAACAGCACTCAATGGTTTTGCCTTGTCTGAGGGTTGGAGAACACTTCGCATTCCCCTCGTTGGGGTCCATCAGGTTACCAAAGAGAAAAAGCGAGGCGTTGTGAAGGGGTTGGGCGAACGATTGTTGATGTATTGGGAAGTAGCCCTAGGATGGATGGGTAGATGGACAGCGAAATAGAGGTCAAGATCCGTGATTCAGTCTCCTCATTGGGGTATGATTGCTGGGACTTGTGCATCTATCGTTCAGGAAGGGTGGTTCTAACCCTGACTGGAGTCCATGTAGGCGATTGTGCCAAGGTGTCTAGAGCGTTGTTCGCTGACAAAGAGATTGGAGAGGTCTTGGGGAGAGGATCTCTTGAAGTTTCGTCTCCAGGTATCAATCCTCTCCTGAGAACTGCTGCCCATTTTGAGGCGTGGGTCGGTCGGACAATTCGCTTGAAGGTCACAGGGGTTCCTCAACCCCAATCCGGGCTGCTCTTAGGGGCGGGACAGATTCTGTCCCTCCCTCTAGAGGGGGGCTTTTTCCACTGTCCTATTTCCCGGATAAAAGAGGCTTGGGGTTGTGACAATAAGGAGGAAAAAAAGGTATGACAACTGAAGTAGGTATGATTGACTTGCGGAGTGAAATCCAAGAGATCTTGAAGGAGCGAGAAATCACAAAAAGTGAGCTTCGCGAAGCCCTAAAGCGGGCGTTTGAGGTCGCCTATTCTAGAGAGAATCGAATGGACTCTCCCCCCCCTAATTTCCGAGTTGATGTGGATTTGGGCAGGGGCAAAGTGGGGGCATTCCTAGTAAAACGAGTCTTGACCGAAGCGAGAGATCCCAGTACAGAGATTTCCATCGCAGATGTGCGGGCATTGGGGCATGACTTGCCTGCTCGGAGTTTTTACCAAGAGCTTGTGGACTTTGGGAATCTCTCTCGCATTGCGATTCGAGAAGCGATGAGGACCCTCAATGAAGGAATCGCCGAAGCAGAACGAGTGAATCTCACAAAGAAGTCTGAGATCTTGGTCGAGACGAATGTCTATGGCGAAATCTTCAAAGTGGTGCGTGATACAGCTTGGGTTGAGATTGGGAAGATTGAAGGGATTCTGCGACGAAGTGAACGGATTGGGATGGAATCCAGAAAACAGAAAGTCAAGATGGGGGTGCGTGCCTACGCGCACGGTGTTACAAAGGACCGAAGCGGCCGCCCCCAACTTCTCCTTTCTCGAACCCATCCAGGTTTCCTTCGGGGCTTGATGGAAGAGAACATTCCTGAAATTGCCGAGGGGCAGATCGAGGTCAAGAACGTTCGTCGAACCCCGGGAGTTAGGGCGAAGGTTGCGGTCCACTCTGTAGAGCGGGGATTGGAGCCATTGGGAGCGTGTATCGGTCCTGCAGGTCGTCGCATTAATGCGGTTATCAAAGAGTTGTCTAACGAGAAGATTGATGTCATCAAGTGGGACGAGAAACCACGGCACTATGTCGCAAACGCCATGCGGCCCGTCCATGTGGGTCCTCAAGATGTTATCCTGCTCCATTATTTGGGGATCAATACCGAAGAAGGGATGCCTCCAAGGAGAAAGGCTATTGTCGTTGTCCCCCTAGACCAAAAGAGCAAAGCGATTGGTAATGAAGGCGAAAATGTGGGATTAGCTGCACGAATTACCGGTTGGGCAATCGATGTTTGGTCTCGAACGGACTTTGAAAACTTGCCCGATAAGGCGCTCAGCGACGATGCCTTCGAGATGCCTCCCTTTATTCTGGAAGCGTTAGAAGGAGTGGGGGTCTTACTGGTAAGAGACCTCTTTACTTACGATGAGGAGGGGCTAGAGAAGATTGAGGGGCTTGGAAAAGAAGGGGCGCGGATTCTGCTCCAATTCTTAGATGATGTAGGTGTAACTGAGGGAGAAGAATAAGGCTAGAATCAGGGGTTTATACGATGAAAGTATTTGAGTTGGCTAAGCGCTTAGAAATGGATTCCAGAGAGATCCAAGCAAAAGCTCAGGACTTGGGAATATCTGTCCCCACCAATTTGTCCACTCTAAGTCCTGAAGACGTAAAGGCTCTTCTGGGATATCTCCAACGAACCCTTCCAGAAGTGGAGGGGAAAGTCCCAGAGCCTGATGAGGGAAAGAGTTCGCCAAAACAGCCAAAGCCAGCACAGAGCAAAAAGCCTGTTGCTAAGAGGGGAGGGCAAGTAAGAAAACTCCACCGCAAAGAGCAAGAGAGAAGGATTCAAATGGGACGGAAGCCCAAGAGAAAGAGGAGAAGTGGAAAGATTGGCTCCCGAGTAGCAAAGTCTTTCTCGGTCAGACTGACAGAGACGGGCTCTACCCAAGATGCCCAGCTCAAGGCGGTTGAAGAAGTCCATGCAGGAACGACATTCAAGGATCTATCTTCCTTGTTGGGCGTCCCCATGGTGACTTTGTGGTATGGCGTGTATGGTAAAGAGGCTCCCCCAATGGGAGAAACGGATGGAGATGTGATGCCCAGTAAGAAAGAGCTAGGAGAACTCCTTGCTACATTGGGAAGAGATGAGATTAGAGTCCTTGATGCTCGGACAGATGAGGTCCAAATAGAGAGCAAAGAAGAAGGAGTTCTCCGAACCCCTGTGATTACTGTGATGGGCCATGTGGATCACGGAAAAACGACCTTGTTAGATAAGATCCGATCAACGAATGTCGCTGATGGAGAAGCGGGGGCAATCACTCAGGCGATTGGAGCAAGTGTATCCAAGATTGAGGGACGGAAGTTGACCTTCCTAGATACACCTGGTCATCACGCTTTTACAGCGATGCGGGCCCGCGGTGCTCAAGCGACAGATATCGTTGTCCTTGTCGTTTCGGCCGATGAAGGACCTCGAGACCAAACAGTTGAAGCGTACGAGCATATCAAAGCATCGGGTGTTGAGATGGTCGTTGCATTGAACAAGATTGATTTGCCCCGGGCCAATGTGGACCGTGTCAAGGAGAGACTCCAAAAGATGGGGATAGAGCCCGAAGATTGGGGAGGGGACACACCCTGTTTTCCCCTTAGCGCCAAGACGGGGGATGGTGTAGATGATCTTCTGAAGGGGTTGCTTGATTTGGCGGATGTGATGGAACTTCGGGCGGTAGAGAGTGGGCCACCAAGAGGAATTGTGATTGAGTCTCATATCCAAGAAGGGGGGAGAACGGCTGCTATCTTGGTCACAGAGGGCACTCTCAAGAAGAGAGATATTCTCCTCTTTGACAAGGCTGTTGGTGTGGTGCGAACACTCCTGTCCCCTGATGGTTCGCCTCAAGACGAGGTCAAGCCAGGGCTTCCCGCTGTCGTGACGGGATTGGACTTTTTGCCCAGTCCAGGAGAACGGTTCGTCAAAGTGCCTAGCAAGAAACGAGTCAGGAAGATACTCAAAGAGCGTGAACGGAAGGGGGGTGGTCCTGCTGGACACAAGGAGATGGATGCTGCATCCCTATTTGGTGAAGGTCCTGAGGAAGAGTTCCGAATCCTATTGAAAGCGGGAAGCCATGGGGCTCTCGAAGCGGTGCGTACCCAGCTAGAGGCACTCTCCGGAGAAGAGCTAGATCTCTTGATTGTAGGTACTGGGGTGGGAGATGTGACCGAAGGGGATGTCACGTTGGCTCATTCGGCTGGAGCGAGAATTGTGGGCTTTGAAGTGGGGATTTCGGGGGCAGGCGGAAAGTCTGCTCGCTCAAAAGAAGTGGGAGTAGATGTCTACAACTTAATCTACAAACTGGTAGAGGAAGTGCGGGAGAGGATTCTCACCACCTTGTCACCCGAGGAGGAAGAGATTGAAACAGCACGCTTAGAGGTCTTGGGTATTTTCCGAAAGACAGCACGTTTGACCATTGCGGGCGGTAAAGTCCTATCTGGAACGCTTCTTCGTGGTTCTCGATGTCGCTTGATTCGGCAAGGTGAGATTCTCTTTGAAGGGCGAATCGATAACTTGAGAAGATTCAAGGAAGATGTGAAGACAGTCAAGGAGGGGTTTGAGTGTGGATTTCGCTTAGTGGGCACCCCCGGCGTGAAGGTGGGGGACGAGCTGATTGCGTTTGACCTTAAGAAGACTCAGCGGTCTGCGAAAGAGGTTTTTGGAGATTGAAGAATCCACGCCCTCACTTTTCGGGCTCTGCCCGACTCGTTAGGGATGCAATCGGTAGAGGTATCACTCATCTAGATGATCCTCGTTTTCCCCCCGACCTTGCTGTCACATTTGTCAAACTTGCTAAGGGGGGTAGCCAAGCCGTAATTGGTGTGAGCGGTACGACCAAAAAGCAAAAGACTGTTCTCCATGCGTTGGGAAAAGCGAGTCGGTATTTGGCTGAGAGGGAGTTGGCTGGTTTGAGGTTAAGACGCATCCCAAAGATGACTTTTGTCTGGGACGATTCGGTAGAAAAAGCTTTTGTGATGGATCAGCTTCTCAAGAAGGGTGTTTCTGATGATTGACCATGTTGCTGGGGAGATTCGGAACGCAAAACGCGTGGCTCTGTTTGCCCATAGGAACCCTGATGGAGATGCCTTGGGCAGTTTGATTGCGATGGATGCTCTTCTGGAGATCTTGGGGGTTGAGACGATCACTTTTTGTATTGACCCTATTCCTGATATCTACTCATTTCTCCCTAGATTGAGTCGTTTCAAGCGTTCCTTTTCAACCCAAGACTTAGCCCAAGTGGATTGTGTGTTGACATTGGATGTCGCTGTGGGTGAGAGGATGAATGAAGAGATATGGGAATGGATTCAATCTTCGGGATTGCCCGTGGTGAATATAGACCACCATCTGACAAACTCTCGATTTGGAATCGTCAATTGGGTCCGCCCAAAGAAGGCAGCGACAGCGATGATGGTCTATGAGCTGTTTGAACACATTGGGATAGAGTTGACCCCAGATGCGGCGATTGGCATCTATACCGGCATCATGACTGATACGGGTCATTTCTCGTTTAAGCGAACGGGGGCAGAGACATTTGAAATGGCTGCTCATTTGGTTCGTGCCGGAGCAGACCCCACTCAGTTGAAGGAGAAGATTTACTTCAGTCAACCTGAACGGAAGGTCACTCTTTTGGGACGGATCATTGATCGGCTAGAGTGTGATTCCAACCACGGTGTTGCTTGGACTTGGTCTTCTTTGAAGGATTGGGAGGAGTTGGGCGTTTCAACCCCCGATTATGAAGGAATACCTGACTATGCAAATATCGTCAAGGATGTGGACCTCCTCCTCCTTTTTCGTGAGATTCCCAATGAACCGATCAAGGTCAATCTTCGGAGCAAAGGGGATGTAGATGCCAGTGCTTTTGCCGAAGCATTTGGGGGTGGTGGACATATCAATGCTGCAGGAGCAACCTATGCAGGAACATTAGAGGAAGCGATCAAAGATGTGGTCGCTTCTGCCCGTCTTTATCTTGGAAACAGACAGGCTGGATAATTGGATTTCTCCCAGTTTTTCCGCTCCCATCTAGAGGATGTCAATCCCTACGTACCTGGAAAGCCCGTTGAGGAAGTCCGCCGTGAGCGGGGTGTGGACAAGTTAGAGAAGTTGGCTAGCAACGAGAATTTCTTAGGAACGAACCCCGCTTCTTTGGAGGCGGCAAGAGAGATGTTGTCCTGCTCTTGGATCTATCCGGACAGTGGATGTTGGTCTCTAACAGAGTCTTTGGCTAAGAAGTGCGATCTTTCACCAGACTCCCTCATTGTGGCAGGGGGGTCGGTAGAGGTTCTTTTTTTTCTCTCAATAGCGTCTCTTTCTAAGGGGGACGAAGTGGTCAGTCCTTTTCCGTCCTTCGCAATGTATCCCATTGCCACGAGGATTACTGGGGCGCGTTTCGTGGGCACGCCTTTGCGTTCAGATTATGGTTACGATATTGATGCATTGATTGGTGCATTTACTCCCAATACAAAGATCGTATACTTAGCCAATCCGAACAATCCCACAGGTGTAATGACTTTACCTGATGAGATTAGTAGGGTCGTTTCTGCTTTGCCGCCACAGGCATTATTGGTCATTGACGAAGCGTATTGGGACTTGGTGGACCACCCCCGTTATCCTGACGGGTTGGACTGGGTTCGAAACGCCCCCAATGTCTTCGTAACGCGTTCCTTTAGCAAGGGGCATGGATTAGCGGGATTGCGGGTCGGGTTTGGAGTGGGTCACCCTCAACTCATTGAGGGTATCAAGAAGGTCTACCCACCTTTCAATGTCTCTTCGATTGCTCAGGTTGCCGCCTTGGCGGCTCTAGAGGCTCCAGAACATCTTGAGCGCACCAAGGAGATGTTGCGGATTGAGAGACCTTGGTTGACAGAACAGATTAGAAGGGCAGGGTTTGATGTGCCCGATTCCCAAACGAACTTCATCTGCGTAGGGGTGCGACAAGATGCTCAATCGGTAGCAAATAGCCTAATGGACTTGGGTTACATCGTTCGGCCACTCAAGGGGTTTGGACTTCCTCAACACATTCGGGTTACCGTAGGAAAGAGAGATACGAATAGGGGGTTTGTGAAGGCGTTGGAGAGCTTGGAGATTGGGGCAACCCATAGAATGGGGCTTTGAAGCTAGTACCGTTTTTCTTTACTCTTTTTCTCTTGCTGGGGGGTGCAACCTTTTTGCCAGAAGAGCATGCTGTCTCTGTACAAGAGGGTAGGTACAAGGTTTGGTGGCAAGGCGAGTGGGTCGGGTTGGGAGAAGTGCCTCATGGGGAACTCTACAAAGCTGATGATCCCGCTCGGTTTCTTCCCCAAGGTCTACCTTTGGAAATCGTGGGTAGGATTGAAGCTATTCATGCTCGTATGGAGAGAGCAAATCAGTCCCTCTGGGTTGAGGTTGTTTCTTTGTGGGACGAGGCTCTCTTGCTTTCAAAGAGAACGAATTCTCTGGATGCGGACTATCGAGCCGCTTTACTTGAAGGTGTGCGCATTCGATTAGAAGTGATTGACTCAAATCGATACCATTTTTTCTTGGACGCTGTCCTAGAGATTCCCCTCAATTTGCGAGAGAGTTGGTTTAGGTCTGTTGAATCTTGGACTCCTCCACCTATTATCCGATAAGTGATTCGTATCGCTGTTTTACCAGGGGACGGAATTGGTCCCGAGATTACGGATGTAGCTGTTCGGGCTGCCACTTCAGCGTTGCCTGAAAAGATCCATTGGGAGAGGTTTGACGAAGTTACAACGCGGAACTACGTAGAGCAGGGGATTGGTTTGGACGAAGAAAGGATGTCCCGAATACTGGGTTGTGATGCTATCTTTTTAGGTGCTGTTGGAGATGATTTGGACTTGGACCATGCCGCCCGTATCTTGCTCCGATTGAGGTTTGACCTAGATCTCTTTGTCAATCTTCGACCGATTCGCATGTGGGCGCCTTGGAAATCACCTCTGGCCAAGACTAAGGGAATCGATTTCGTAATCGTTCGGGAAAATACAGAGGGGTTTTACAAACAGGAAGGGGGATACAACAAGAGAGGAACCCCTGAAGAAGAGGCGTGGCAAAAGGGAGTTTATACACGAAAGGGAACAGAGAGAGTGATTCGTTATGCCTTTGAACTTGCAGTTGGAGAGAATCGCCAACGGGTGACGATGGTGGACAAATCGAATGTCTTACGACATGGGCATCAGTTGTGGTTGGATATCTTTAAAGAAGTAAGCGCCGATTATCCTCAAATGGATACCGAACATCTTTATGTGGATGCGGCTACGATGCAACTCCTCAAGCGACCGACCTCTTTCGGGGTAATTGTGACGACGAATATGTTTGGAGATATTCTCTCGGATCTTTCAGCTCAGATGGTGGGAGGGTTAGGTTTAGCTCCTTCAGCTAATCTTCACCCAGGGGAGCTTTCTCTTTTTGAACCTGTTCATGGTTCGGCACCCAAGTATGCAGGTCTTGATATCGCCAACCCCTTAGCCGGCGTTCTTTCAATGGCGATGCTCCTGAAAGAGCGGGGGCAAACTGAAGCCTCCCTTCGCTTGGAGAATGCGGTCAGATTCGTCTTGAAGAATGGGCAAACGACCCGTGATTTGGGGGGGGATTTGGGAACAAAGGGTGTCGGTGATGCGCTCGTTTCTGCTCTTGAAATGCCTCAAAAAACGCCGGTGTAGCTCAGCGGTAGAGCGGCTCTCTCGTAAAGAGCAGGTCACAGGTTCGAATCCTGTCACCGGCTGATTAGTCGGTAGTTTTCCCTTATGACAACTCATGATGGGTTTAGGATTCTCTCCTATGGAAGGGAAAGAGATTCGTGCAGAGGGATTGGTCAAGAAGTATGGGCGTCGAACGGTCGTAAAAGGGGTGTCGCTCCATGTTCCTATGGGACGAGTGACGGGGTTACTAGGTCCCAATGGAGCGGGAAAAACGACCACGTTTTACATGATTACTGGATTGGTCAAGCCAAACAAGGGTTCAGTCTTTGCAGGGGAAAAGAATATTTCTAGGTTGCCTGTATACAAACGAGCGAGGCTGGGGTTGGGGTATTTGGATCAAAGCCCCTCTGTTTTTCGCCGATTGACCGTGGCAGAGAACATCGCTCTCGTCTTGGAGATTCATGGTGTCCCTCATAAGGCGCGTGCAGAGCGCGTAGACGCATTGATGGTAGAGATGGGGGTTCAGGACTTGTCGGAATCTCATGGATATGCGTTGAGCGGTGGAGAAAGGCGTCGGGTAGAGATTGCTAGAGCCCTTGCTGCAGACCCAGAGTTTCTCCTGTTGGATGAGCCCTTTACAGGCGTTGACCCAAAGCATATCCAACAGCTGCAAGATATTATTGTGGCGTTGAAAGATGAGCGAGGATTAGGAATCTTGATAACCGACCACAACGTGCGCGACACGATGGGGATTTCAGATTGGGTTTATCTGATGAATGAGGGAGAGATTGAGGTAGAGGGCAGTCCTGAAACGGTACGCACACATCCTCGGGCACGCGAGGTCTATTTGGGCGATCGTTTCGATTCCGAGACATGAGACTCGTTGACAGATTACTCCTTCGGGAGGCTCTACCAACATTGGGTGCTGGGTTGGGAACATTTACCTTGTTGGTCGCTTTTTCACTCTATTTTCGGTTTGTCGTCAAAATGATAACAGAGTACGATGTAGGACCCGACTTGATTGGACGCTTTCTCTTGCTGGGGCTTCCTGGAGCTGCTGCGGTTGCTATTCCGATGGCTGTCCTCCTAGCTACTCTCTTGACCTTTTCTAGGTTGTCAGAGCATGGAGAACTCCGTGCTATTCTCGTTTCAGGTTTGAGTTTGAGACGGATTGCTTGGGTTCCAGGAGTCCTAGGGTTATTGGCTTCCCTCGCTTTGATTACTCTCAACGAAAAGGTGATTCCTGATTTTGCTGGGAAGATGGAAGCCCTAAAAAGAGAAGCATTCCAACAGGGAGCGATAAGTAGCGAGGATGTCGTTCGGCGGTCCACTTATTCATCGGGTCATTTAGAGTGGGTTCTCCTGGCTGATTCCATGGAGAAGGATGTCATGCACCAAGTGCGGATGTTGAGATATGAGGATGGTCAAGACCGAACGCCCTTGATGGATATCAGCGCCGAAAGGGGTGTCTTTATTGGAGATGGCGTTTGGGAGTTCATGAATGTCGTTACGCGCACGTACCTAGAGGAAGATCGAACGATGGTAACCAGACAGGACAGCGTAGAGGTCATCGTGGGAGAGAGCCCTCTTGAGATAAAGACACTAAGAAGTCGTGACCCAATGGAGATGACTTTCTTGGAAGGGCGCTCATACTTAGCCGCACTCAAGAAACGGGGCGAGACGGCGATTGCACGCCGAGTAGCTACGCAGGTAGAAATGAAGGTAGCGGTACCCTTTGCGGCATGGATCTTCGCCTTATTGGGTGTGGGGTTGGGGACATCATTGGGACGCCAAAGTGGAGGAGCAGGTGTAGGTTTTGGCATGGCGATTCTTGTCATTTTTTTCTACTATGCCATGATGATGGTCGGGATTGGGATGGGAAAGTGGGGAGCGAATCCTCTCCTAAGTGCATGGTTGACCAATCTCCTATTTGCTCTTGTCACATTTTCACTAATCGTTGAAAGGGAGAATCCATTTCTTCTTGCAAAAAGATAGCGAGATAGAG
>JACNFQ010000044.1 GCA_014384545.1 bacterium
GTGGGTTAGTTGGGGGTGCCGCGAAGAAGGGCTGCTTTAACCGCTGCAATAGCACCTGTCACATCGATATCTCGGGGGCATGCGTCTGTGCAATTCATCACGGTATGGCACCTCAAAACACCATCCAGCCCCCCTACCCTTTCCATCACCTTAGCGGCGGCTCCATTCCTGCCATCCTTGATAAACCGTGCAGCAGCAACCAACGCTGCGGGACCTAAGTACTCGGGGTTGGTCCAAAACGAAGGGCAAGAGGTGGTGCAACAAGCACAAAGGATACACTTTGTCATATCCTCGATTGCCTCAAAGTCCTCGGGGCTTTGAAGCCCTTCTCCTTCGGTCGTGCTTTCGACCCAAGGACGCACCTTTCTAATTGATTCCTCAAAGGGATCCATATCAACAACCAAGTCTTTCAAGACGGGTAAACCGCGCAAAGGGGCAATCTCAATCACCCCGTCGTAATCCTCTACAAAAGTCTGACAAGCCAACTTGTTGATACCATTAATCAGGAATCCATCGCTGCCACAAACGCCATGAGCACAAGAATGGCGGAATGCCAATGTGCCATCCAACTCTTCGCGGATACGAAGGAGAACATCTAGGATTCGGTCTCGACCCCTTACTTCAAGAGTGAACTCATCCGTTGAATGAGCTGTTTTATCTTGGGGGTCAAAACGATGAATCCGAAAAACGCGTTTCATCAATAAATCCTCTCTTTGGGCTCAAAATCACCCAACGCCACAGGGCGATTGGAAAACTTCGGGGCAGATTGGGATTCATAGGTAATAAGGGAATGGTTTAACCAATTCTTGTCGTCTCGATTGGGGTAATCTGCCCGGCTATGGGCACCCCGACTCTCTTTCCGCCGTTTTGCACTATGAACGATCGCTTTAGAGACTAGAAGCATACTCTGCAATTCAAATGCCGACATCATCTCATAATTGAACGCTTTCCCCTTGTCCTCCACCACCACATTTTGAACATCATCTGTGATTTCATCAATCACGCGGGCAGCTTTCGTCATCCCTTCTTCATTCCTGAAGACCGAACAGTCGTCCATCATCGCCACTTGCATCCGATGGCGCAATTCCCCCACCTTGGGCCCCATGGTATTTGCCCTAATCTTTGAAGAGAATGCCGCCGATCGCTCGCCGGCATCGTTGGGCATCGAGGCTAACGAGGCATCTGCTGCAAATGTGGCAGCATCGCTTCCAGAACGTCTCCCAAAAATGAGCAGGTCCAACAGACTATTCGTTCCCAGCCTATTCGCTCCATGAACAGAGACACAGGCGGTTTCACCAGCGGCATAGAGTCCCGCCACCACATTCCCTTCGCCATCAGCTAGGGCTTGCCCATGGATATTCGTAGGAATCCCACCCATGGCGTAATGGGTGGTCGGTTTTACTGGAATCGGTTCGGTCGCAGGATCCCGCCGGATATAGGTGCGAACGAATCCCGTGACATCGGGGAGCTTCTCTTCCAACGCTTTCGATCCCAAATGGGTCACATCCAGATGAACATAGTCCCCGCCACCAATCCCCCTTCCCACCTTGACTTCTTCATAAATCGCCCGACTCACCAAATCTCTAGGCGCCAAATCCTTGATCGTGGGCGCATACCGTTCCATAAACCTCTCACCTGATGCATTCCTAAGAATCCCACCCTCGCCCCGTGCCCCTTCAGTAATCAGAATCCCCAAAGGGTGCAGTCCAGTGGGATGAAATTGAACGAATTCCATATCCTGCAAAGGGACACCGGCTTCCCAAGCCATCGACATGCCATCACCTGTAAGGGAATGGGCATTGCTCGTTACGGCAAAGCACCGTCCATAACCCCCCGTAGCCAAAATGACGGCTTTTGCCGCAAAGAGATGTCTCTTTCCCGTCGCTAGGTGGACAGCTACCATTCCTCTGCAAACGTCATCCCTGATTACCAGCTCCACCGCTTGAAATTCGCTATGAAATGTGGTGCCTCTGCGAACCGCTTGTTGAAAGAGCGTGTGAAGAATCATATGCCCCGTGCGATCCGCCGAATAACAAGCTCGCCTAACAGGCGCTTCACCGAAATTACGGGTGTGTCCTCCGAAGGGACGCTGGTCTAACTTCCCTTCGGGCGTTCTTGAAAACGGCAATCCCTTCCTTTCCAAGTCCAAAATCGCCTCAGGGGCCTCATCGCACATGACCTTAATCGCATCTTGATCACCTAAGTAATCACTACCCTTTACGGTGTCAAATGCATGCCATTCAGGCTTGTCTTCTTCTACATTCGCCAAAGCCGCACTTACACCACCCTGAGCCGCCCCTGTATGGCTGCGGTAAGGGTAAAGTTTAGATAGGACAGTCACGCGCAGACCTTCAGGTATCGCCGCTAGGGCAGAGAGCCCAGCCCCACCCGCACCCACCACCAAGATATCCGTTTCATGACGTTCCATCAGATAATCTCCGGCTGAAATGTAATGAGAACCCATGCACCCAACAAGGTCACAGAAATGCCCAGAATACGAACACCTGCCAACCACTTCTTTCTGTGGGGTCTAAGGGCCTTGAAATCATCCAACACACTTATCACACCATTACATCCATGGAGCATTCCCAATCCCAAAGTGCAGGCATCAAAGATGCGCCACCCGACCAAATTCCACTTCTGGGCTACACGCTCAAAAGAGAGATTCTCTACACCAATTACAAAATGGACATCCACAAAATGAATCCCCACAAAGACGAGGAGCAAAATCCCGGACACTCTTTGGAGCCACCAGCTCGTTGTTCCTTTCATGCTCATGGCGTAGGTACCAAATGCTGGATCATCAACCACGCTCCAGGAATGAAAAGTCCCAAGAACAGAGCCCAAACCAGCCAATAGAGAACTTTATGGAATTGGCGAGTAGGGAAATCAGAGAAATCAATCGCAATAATCCGCAACCCATTTAGGGCATGGAAAAGGAGAGCAGCCATCAACCCGACTTCTGCCAGCGTAAACAGGGGATGAGTATAAAGTTTGATGAGGGTGTCGTAAGCCGAAGCGCTAACCTTAAGTAAGACCGCTTCTAAGACGTGAATGACCAAGAAAAGGAAGATCGCCAAACCCGTGGCTCTATGGAGGATCCAAGCCCCCATTCCTTCGCGTATTACGTATCTCAAAACTCGGAAACTGGGGTTGAAATCGCTTCTAGAACGATATCGACACCAAGGGTGTCAATTCTATCGGAAATCTCCAATCGAATTTCAGCGATCCGAGCATTCAACGCTTCTAACTCTTCTACAAGAACCGTAATTCCATCCATCTCGAGGGGGGCAAAGGGAAGATCGGGCGTAATGCCCACCCCATGAACCTCGTTACCATGGGGCGTAAGGTAAACCGCTGTGGTCACAATCACAGCTCCTCCACTGGGCACTTCTTCGCCATGCTGGACAAGTCCCTTTCCGAAAGACGTATCACCTAAGATGACGGCACGCCCGTGGTCTTGGAGTGCTCCGGCAAGAATCTCGCTGGCAGAGGCTGAAAAAGCATCTTGGAGCAGATAGATGGACATATCTTCACCCACATCCCCCGGATGGGCATCAAAAGACTCCTCATGATTCCGGAACTTGAGCCTCACTATGGGGCCCTCTTTGATGAACAAGTCTGAGATGCGAATCGCTGCCCCCATCTCTCCCCCAGGATTCCCCCTCAAATCAAGAATCAAGGTTGTAGCCCCTTCCCCTTGTAATTCCAGCAAAGCTTCCTTGACACGGTCAGGCGTTGTACGAACAAACTCATCAATCTCTATCAGCCCCACGGTTTCCGAGACCATTTTGACCTCTCCAATCGCTGGAATCGTCACGATATCACGAACGATTCTCATCTCAAGAGACTCGGAATTCCCCTCTCGCCAAATCTCTACCTGGACGGGGGTTCCTACTTTGCCCCGCACCCGGGAAACGGCTTCTTCGTACTCAAGGTCTTCAAAAGAAACACCATCAGCAGATATCATCAAGTCTCCAAGCCGAATCTCTGCAAGATCGGCTGGCCCCCCCTCAACGACACCGACAATCTGCAAACTCCCGTTTGCAGGAGATACCGTCACTCCGATGCCCCCAAATTCGCCCTCCGTGTTTTCCCATTCAATCTTGCTAGTTGCGGGGGGAATAAATCGGCTATACCTGTCTCCCAATGCCGCAACCATACCCGCAGCGGCACCCTCGTAGAGTTCGCGAAGCATCTCTTGAGAGAGTCCTTCAACCCACTCTTCGCGAATGACCCGTAATGTCTCGTCTACTAGTGATGCACTATCAGCTCTCTGACCCAATGGGACAGATTCTTCGGTGGCAGAAACGAACGCTTCTTGGCACCCCTTTACGCCGGATGGCACCAACAAGAGAATCAGAAAAAGTCCTTTGCTCATAAGTCGTCTCCTAACGATGTGGTGGCAGGGAAATCTGGGGGTCTTCGTGAACCTCCCCTTGCCTAACCTCAAAATGTAAATGGTTCCCTGTGGAGTTTCCTGTCGTCCCCACTTTCCCTATCTGTTGCCCACGCATGACTGCCTGACCCTCAATAACTAAGATGGCATCCAAATGGGCATAATATGTTCTATAGCCATGGGCGTGGGCAATAATAATGAGATTGCCATACCCACCTCTTCGGGAAGCATGTTGGACACGCCCGGTTTCGGCAGCAAGGACAGGCGCACCCTTGAAATCAAGGGGAGAGACCCCCACAGGTGCAGCAATGTCCTGCCCAGTGTGCATTTTCCTCGTCCCTTGGATGGGATGGGTTCTCCAACCATAGTTGTCGGTAAGCCGCCCCTCTGCAGGCCAAAGAATAGGCGTCTCCCACCTTGCCCCGCGGTGATTCAAGATTGTCTCGGCGTCCAACCCCTCCTCCAAGTGATCTCTTTCTCTGCGTAGAGTCGCGATTTCGTCTCCCACCTCTTCCCTCGCTTGAGAGAGGAGGTTTCCTGCAACTTCAGAAGCAAGACGGCTCTCGGCTCGTTCCTCCTCTCTCGTGATCAATTGGGCTGCTGTCCGATCAACTTCCTCAACCCAAGTCAACTCGACCTCGGTGAGTGCCTTGAATCTATCCCTGTCCTCAACCCAGCCCGTCCATACTTCTAACACCTCTTGACGACCCGGGCTGTCTGTTCCTTGGATGGAAGGTTGTGGTGAGAGGAGGTGAAGCCACTGAGGGCGGGTCGACAGAAGAAGGTGCTCGAGGTGTGTTTGGAGCATATCTTGGGATTCGCTCTTGTCGGCTTGACCTTCAACGATCCGTTCCCGCGTTTCTGTCAATCTGCTCTTAGCCTCTCCCAAGGACCATTCGGTTTCGGCCAATTCTCTTTGAGCTAAGTGCCACCTGTCTGTTGCAGTCCGCACCTGTGCTTCTGCCTGCAAGATTCTCTCTGCAGCTTGGTCCAATTGGAGCCAAACTACCTCTAAAGCAGAGGGTATACCCTCTTGATCTGCCGAAAGATGGAACGAACAAAGAGAGAGAATCGCCCCCACCCAAAATCCTTTATTCTTCAACTTTTTTCCCCAAGGCACCTTGCCGCCACAATCCCACGCCCACGGTACCGACGACAGCCCACCCCCAAGGTGCCCCCATCGGTGCAATCGCCGAAATATCTAACATCCTAGAAACAGGACCCCAAGCCACCCCTGTAAGCCCTATAGCCAAAGTGCAACCCAAGGCGATGGGCAACGCGGGAACCATCGAAACGGTGGGGTGTGGAAAGGCGAAAACGACCAACACAGAAAGGAGTCCCAAGAGAAGGGCAAGCGAGGCAAATGCTTCGCTGGCTTGGAGAAGGACACCTGTATCGGGGGGGGTCCAAGCACCCACATCTGCTGCTGAAGAGATATCATCTAGATCCCACCCCAAGGGCAGCGTTACGACCCAAGGCAATCTCTCTATCGTTTCGGCATCAAAGAAAACCCCTAACTGGGACTCAAGGACACTTCTAGACTGTTGGGGAGTAATGACCTTAGATCCCGTAAAACCGTCTGCGAAGTTCCGGGCTGATTCTTCGTCGGCAAATAGTGCTTTCATTCGGGCTTGCTCGCTTAAACCGATCGAGCCTTTAAGGAGTCCCACACCGCCCATCAAAAGGAGGGCGAACAGTCCCAGAGCGACCGACTCTCGCAGAAGAGGAACCCATTTCATCGGAGGACTTCCTTCACAAAAGGGATATGCGATTGGGCGAGCCGTTTCCACCGCCTCCCACTAGGCAAGACCCGCCAAACCGCTTCTAGCCCGTTTTTCACGATCCAACGAGGTGCCCTACGACGCTTCCCTGCTAGGATGTCAAGGACACCCCCAACTCCGATTCCAACGACACTTTTCAAAAGGGGGATGATAAGGGATAAAGCCCTCTCTTGGCGCCCTGCACCCAACCCCGCAAGGAGAAGGCAGGGCTCCACACGACGACACGCTTCAACGACCTCTTCCAAGGAGGAAGTGTACCCATTCAACGCAGCCGCAATAGAAGCCTCCCCACACCAGTTGGCTTCGATTCCTTGGACCGTATCAAGGTCACCTCCCCAACAAACGACGGGCACCGAATGTCGTTCCAATAAGGAAAAAACCAAGTCCGCTCCTGAAGTTCGTGGTGCCTTGATCCCTTTCTTTTTCATACCCCAAACAGCCATTACACTTTCGGGTATCCAATGGGCATGGGCCAAGGTGTCACCTCGAGTCTCATTCCAAGTTTCTGGGTTGAGTGTAAAGAGGTTTCCTTTCCCCCCCTCCCCCAATGTTGTCTTGACCCATCCAATCGCTTCTTCCTTCGTCCAAGGATAGACCTCTCTATCAAGGAAAGGGACTGCAGAGGGGAGTCTCATGGCCCCCAAACCTGGGTGGGGGGATGGGGCACTAAGTCGCTGGAACATTCTTCACCCCATGGGTAACCGGCTCGCTGGGCAAGGTGGTGAAGTTTTCCATGCTCTGGACCGATAGCGAGTGCGGGGCGTCCAGCCATCCATGCCAACAACAGGGGGTGGTATCTTGCACTGGTGATGTGATGATGGTCAAGGATGAATTGGGCACTTCTGTCCACCTTGCCTGGCTGGTGTCTGTAAACTGCAACTTCCTCCTTTTCCCAATCCCCACGCCCGTCACTAAAGAAAAGACCGTCAAACGAAGTCGGGGGTTGGGAAGACCAAGGTGAAGGGACCCAAAGGTGTTCCTTTGTGGGAGCGACAGATAGATTCAAAGGATTGACTCCATCCTCCCCCTCAATGGTGTCCCAAATCACACGCTCCCCGGGTCGCATCGCAAAGGAGACACGGGGGTGTTGTATTATCCATCTTATCCAATCTCTCAACCAACCATTCTTCAGTTCTGAAAGGTCTTGGTCTTGGGCAATCACACGAGCACCACCCCAAAGATGCACAACGACCTGAAAGAGATACCACCAAAAGGAGAAGGGGCTGGTCTTATCTTGGAACAGAGCCCCTCCAGGTAGGACTAAGAAAGGGGCTATGCCTCTTGCCTTTTCCACGCCAGGAGGGAGTTCCCCTCGGGAAAGAACACGCGCTTGGGGGTATCTTTCCATCGCTCTTTGGAGAATCCACTCATCACCAAAGTTCCCTTGCCCAAAGGCACCTAACAGCGTCGTACTGGGCATAGGGGGTATGTTAGACTGATTGCATGGAAGCACCAAAGCCAAAAGACCAAGAAAAGGATGGAAGAACGAAGAAAAAAGGGCGCTCTGGCATCCCCATTAGTCTCTCCAAGTTGATCTTGGTGATCTTAGTGCTCCTTTTTGGCACTCTCCTCTATTCCATCGCCAGTCAATCGATTCAACTCTCTTTCTTGCCTCCGGGTGAGGGGGGACAATCACCCACACTTGCTCTGGGATGGTTGCTGGGGAGTTTCTTTGTGCTGGGATTTATCGCTGCCAAGATACCCATTCGCTGGAGGTTCTAATGAGAGATTTATTCCACTTTTGTCTTCTTTTGGGGGTGTCGTCATGCGTCGGGCAGGCTACAGACTCTTCACCCTATGGAGGGGGTCAGCAAACGCCCACCGTTGTACACCCCATGGGTACACCCGCTGCTGCTACCTCTGTGGCACCTGCTGATGGCTTGCTTATCGTTAACGGTGTCACGATTACCGATGGCGACTTAAGTCTGATTTATAACCCTCAACCCACCCTGTCACCGATGGACTACCCACAAGAAGAGGGGCAAGCATTGTTAGACCGTGCTATTAACCGGGCACTCGTGTTGGGTGCCGCGCAAAGTGCTGGTTATTCGGACCCGGGCACCATTGATGGCACTGTCTGGAATAGGTACAAAGACCATTTGGCCGAGTCCTTCCTTATTAGTGCTTTCTTGGATAAAGAAGTGATGTCAGGTATTACCGTCTCACCTGCTGAAGTTGAGGCGTGGTATCTGGCGAACATCGACCAATTCCAACAACCTGCTCGTGTGGAGAGTAGCCATATCTTGATTTGCCATAGTGGCTCCCGTCAAGGGTGCGAGACAGAACGCACTGAAGAGGATGCGCTCGCGATTGCTGAGGATTTGGCGGTTCAGGCTCTATCCGGGGTGGATTTTGCAGAGCTTGCGATTGAACACTCTGATGGACCTTCAGGTCCTGGTGGCGGAAGCCTTGGTTGGGCGTCTCAAGGGCAATTCGTACCTGCATTTGAAGAAGCTGCATTTGCGCTGGAAGTAGGTGACGTTTCGGGTGCTGTCAAGACTGATTTCGGGTACCACGTTATCTTCGTTACCAATAAGGAAGCTGCAGGGGCAGCCACCTTAGATTTGGTTGCTGAGATGATTGCCGAACGGCTAAAGACGGAGAAGTCCCAACAAGCCGTTAGCCTCTTTGTGTCGGGATTGAGAGAGAGTGCAGAGATCGATGTCCCCCAACCCGCAGGCTGACCTTGCGATCGTTGGGGGGGGTGCTGCCGGAATGGCTGCAGCGCTTTACTCCTCCAGAGCGACACTCAATGTCGTCCTCTTTGAGGGAGCAACACCGGGGGGACAAATCGCCCTAACCGATGAGGTTGAGAACTACCCCGGACTTGGTGTTGAAGAACCGATTACAGGCCCCGAGATTGCAGGACTTTTCCAGCAACACGCAGAGAAGTTTGGCACCAAGGTGGAGTACGCATTGGTAGAGAAAGTTTCGGGTAAAGCAGGAGCTTTTTCTCTTGAGACCACAGCGGGAGTTTGGGTGGCAAGGGCATTGATGGTGGCGCCTGGCTCCAGCGCCCGGGCTATTGGGATTCCGGGAGAAAAAGAGATGATGGGGCGGGGAGTAAGCACCTGTGCTACCTGTGATGGTCCGTTTTTTAGGGGCAGAGAAGTGGTGGTGATTGGTGGGGGCGATTCTGCCCTGCAAGAAGCTCTTTTCCTCACGAAATTTGCCAGTAAAGTGACTGTGGTTCATCGTCGTCAAGGTTTTAGTGCCTCCACAGCACTCGTAAAGAGAGCTCAGGCTCATGACGGAATCGATTGGAAATTGGATTGCGTACCCGAGGCGATTTTGGGCGAAGGCGTGGTGGAGGGTGTCCGCATCCGTCACCTACCTTCGGATACGGTAGAGGACTTTGTCACAAGTGGGGTATTCATCTTTATTGGGCATACCCCCAACACCGCGTTCTTGCAGGGGTTTGTGGATTTAGACGCTTCAGGTTATGTCGTCGTAAATCGCGACCAGGCTACGAGTCGATCGGGTGTTTGGGCTGCTGGGGATTGTGCGGACCATCAGTACAAACAGTTGATTACGAGTGCTGGTGATGGCGTCAAAGCTGCCCTAAACGCAATCCACTTCCTAGAAACCCACTAACCCCACTCCCTTCGGTGGTTCTGTCGTGCCCCTCTTTAGAACACCCCCGCGGGTTACTTGGTGGGTGAAGCCTTCCCTTTGTGGGACTTCTTGGTGGTGCGGATGAGAACATCAAAGTCCTCAAAGACCCTATATCCACGATCCTGGACACATTCATCCAATTCGCCCCCGTTCCACAAGCAGATGAGGCGCTCGGCGACTTGGGCGCTTTGGAGCGAGTCGATGGAGGCAATCTCATTCCGATCCACAGTGAGGGGAGCATCGTTCGCATCCCAAATCCATCGATCGGTAAAGTCTGCGCCAGCTAAGACTGCTGAGGTCTGCATATCTAACAAGCGGGCACGACCAGTAGCCTCACAGATCCATAGATCGTTCTCCATCGCTTTTTCCATGCCCGCTTTCACAACTTCAAGAAACCCCCTTTTGTCGATGTGGTCAAAGAAATCCTCGTTGGCTACAGAGTCTACGATTCCCTTTATCGCGCTACTGAATTCCATGGAACCAAAACTGTCAGGATCTTCCAATAGTGCGACAATAGCTGCCACCGTATCCTCAACCACTTCCCTCACGAGGTCAGGTGCGACACCTCCAAAAGAGGCCCTATGCACCCATTCCACCAAGAGTGCCTTGACCTCGGCGATTCTGTAGGGGCGGGGGCTTCCGATGTCAAGAGGATATCCATAAGAACTGAAGTGGTTGCACTTTTGCTGTAGACCATCCAACCAGACAAGCGTCTCAATCTCTGCAACATCACCCAGCCAGGCCATAAATGCCGGATGGGAGACACCCCATCTAAGGAGTTCATGTGCACTTCCCCAGCGATCTTCGGAGAGTTCTAACTCCAGAAAATCTCCAGGTGCTTCTCCAAGGGGGAACCCTGTTCGCAAGGCACAGTTGACTGTCTTCTTGTTGTTTGCAGCGACTTCGTTTTCTTCTTCGCTGTCCTCTTCCGCGATCGCATCATCTTTGGGATTGGTCGTCCTCTCAACACTAACCTCACCATCTTTAAGGTGGATTCGCAGGACCTCTTCGTCTCCTAATTCAACGCCGTCAACCCAATCTGCATCCGCCGTGTAAGGGCCACAATCACCTGCATCCATAGCATTGTTCGTGAGTACATCTAATGTCTCCAATGAAATAGGGGTTGCCCCATTACGGATGAGGGAACGCTCCAACGCTGCATCCAATTCGTCAGCTAAGAATGCGGCGTTTCCCTGCTCACCAATTTGCATTCCTTGTTCGTTGGGCAACCATACACCCACACGCCCAGATGAAAGGCGCAATGGAGCGATTGTTCCTGCCGCCACATCCCACACGGAACCCTCAGTCGTTTTGGATCGCAAAGCGATTGAGAACGCTTCTGTGACTTCTTTTGTGCTGCAACTCGCCAATAGCAGAACGAAACCCACGATCCATCCGTTTCTTTTGTTGAACATACCGAAAACCTCCATTTTTCCTCTCTTAGCCAGCCGCGACAATAGCACCAGCATAAACTACCGACAACCATGTGGCCAACTACTTCTTTTCCTCTCCACCCCTTGCCTTACTTTTGTCTCCAAAGTAGGGCTCTACACCCAATGCGACCATCAATCCACCATCTCCAAGCGTTGTGCCCCCTACACGGAAGGACCATTTCCACTCTTCGTCTCCGCCAAACAGGGGATAGACAAACCCATAATTTGCACCAATGGAATTAGCATTAGACAGCTCACTTGGCTGTGCAGCCCCAGAAATCCCAGCGTAAAGTGAGGGGCTTCTACGACCCGCTGATTCATCAAAACGCCAATGGATTCGGAGCGAAGCCCCGAATCGCCCCCAATCATCACTCCCTAATCCATTTGCCCAATCTCTGGTCGCGCTCTCGCCCCAAAGTTCAAACGTGCTCCTCAACCCCGAACCCCAAGAACCACTCTTCCAAAGATCCAAACCGAAGTAAGGGCCAAGTGAATCACTCCCCAAAGCAGCCCCCAACCAAATAGGACCAATCGATCGGGGTTCCTCACGATCTAGTATCAAAGTATCCAAATCCCCAGGCTTCTCATTCTTTGGAGCTGGAGTACCACTGTTCTCCTCTCCGCAGCCACTACATCCATCAATCGGTGTTGGTCCGCGAGATGCGAGTGGATCTGCGCCTAGGGAACTCGGTATCATCCAAACAGACAACAAACCAATTACAACAATACCCACTAGAGATTTCCTCATACGCTCTAAGCCCTCCTTTTCTTAATCAAACTGGCACTAGCCTAATGGTTGGGTGGAGGAATTTGGACTTGAAGTGGTAGACAAGTGATAGACAGATTGCTGACATGATCACGAGAAAAATGAGTCTACGCGCGTGAATTGATGGATATTGGGGTTTATGCCCACTTACAGTTGAGTTATCACTGTTTGCAGCTCTCTATTAGTGTTCTTGTAACGGTAAGGAGGGAATGTGTGGGGTGGGTGGATGCCTCCCCTTTGGATTTCTCACTTATAGGGTGATATGGGGCGGCACAGGTCTACTATTGAAAGGGGGCTATTTATGGGAAGTGGGGGGGCGAGTGGTTTGGCGCCAAGTGAGCCAGGCGATGAGACCAAGGAGAGGATAAGTAAGGTCCATGCGCCAAAAAGGTGTAGCCCCCACCAAGGCAAGGAGAGAGAACAGCGCCAGAGGGCGCTTCGTTTTGGATAGCCGCTCTACACCCCACCCCACCCACCACCCAATAAAGGGAACGAGGGGAGGAATCGTGGACAAGAGCAATGCCTCTTCACCCTGCCCATCCCTAATCTTCAAGAAAGCTGCAAACGCAACCAATGGCATTGTGACCAACCCTGCCCCCACACCCAGCATGAGTCGTCCTCCAGGATGTTTGCGATCGGGTGGAAAGAGGAGATTGGGTAGTAATGCCAATAAACTAGGTAAGAGGAACCCCGCAAACCACAACGAACTGAATGAGAGCACCCCACCAAGAATGCCCCACACCATCGCAGCCCACCTC
>JACNFQ010000060.1 GCA_014384545.1 bacterium
GGGAGGGAGAGTTGTGTAATGCCCTCGTTGTGAAGGTGAAGCAAGTAGGAAGCCTGAGCCGGACACTGGAGGCCGTGGAAGAAGCAAGGCAAGGAGGGTGGGCTTGGAGTGTTAGCCACCGATCTGGGGAAACTTGTGATGATTTCATCGCCGACCTTGCTGTGGGTGCAGGAGCCCCATTCATCAAGACAGGAGCACCTGCCCGAGGCGAGCGGACTTCGAAATACAACCGGCTACTCGCGGTTGAAGAAGAGGGGGTAAAGTTCAACCCTTTGGGCTTGGGGGGATGAGAAAGACGCGTATTCTGGCTACTCTTGGTCCGGCAACGGAATCAAGAGAGTCGCTCCTAGCACTTAGAGAAGCGGGGGTCAATCTTTTCCGTATCAATGCCAGCCATATCTCTCCCAGAGAGATTAGGGAGATCATGGAGCGCGTGCGTGACGATTGCCCCGATATGCCCACACTCTTGGACCTAGCGGGTCCAAAGATAAGGTTAGGAAGCGTCTCTATGGAGAGGGATCTCGTGGTGGGACGACGATTTCGGTGGGAACCTAGTGAGGGTGATACCGATGATGAGACGATACGATTTGGCCCACCTTCTTTGGCGGAGAGTTTGAAGGATGGGGGTGTAGTGGGTGTGGTGGACGGTCGAACGACATTCCGTCTCCATTGTAAGGAGGATATCTATCTCGTTGCGGAGAGAGTGGCGGCTCCGTTGCGGAAAGGTGCTGGAATCTCGCTTCCTGAAGGGGCATTAGGAGAGGGATCACTCTTGTCTCAGGCGGACAAGAGGGCGCTGGCAGTCGGTATCAGCGAAAATGTGACGGTGGTAGCAGCCTCCTATGTTAGGGGTCCTAAAGATGTACTGGAAGTCAGAGACGCTATGGGGAAGGGCTCAAAGACTCTCCTCATGTCCAAGATTGAGCGTCCGGAGGTGTTACCCGTTCTGGACGAGACCCTCGCCTTGTCAGACTTGGTGATGGTGGCTCGGGGTGATTTAGGAGCTTCAGTGGGCTTGGAAGAAGTCCCTCGCCTACAGAAGCGGATTGTCAAGTTGGCAAGGGAGCGGGTGGTGGGGGTTGCTGTCGCTACTGAGATGTTGGAGTCTATGGTTCACTCTCCGGTACCAACTCGGGCTGAAGCGATGGATATTGACGGAGCGGTGGAACAGGGGGCGGATATCTTGACACTCTCTGCAGAGACGGCGATGGGGGACAATCCCGTCCAAGCAGTCAAGTGGATGGCAAGAATCATTGAGAGTTCGGAAGCAGAAAGAGGGTTTGACCCCGTCCGTTCTGGAACGGGAACCGCCGAGCGGATTGGGGTAGCAGCAGTGGACCTAGCCGCGGCGGCGGGGGCGAAAGCGTTTGTGGTCCTTACACGCTCTGGATTCTCTGCCAGAAACCTCGCTCGGCACCGCCCCTCCATTCCGATTCTTGCTGTTGTAACCGATGAGATGGCAGCAAAGAGAGCATCGTTCTTGCGGGGTGTCTTTCCGGTCGTTTCAACAGTGAAGGGTGTGGAGGCGCGTTTCTTGTGGGGGGTAAGAACACTCTTGGCGAGAGGGTGGGTTGCTTCAGGGGAGAAAGTGGTGGGAGCGTTGGCATTACCCCACGAAGACCCGGGTGGGACGAGTGGGCTTTTTCTACTACGAGCCCCCTGATACTCCCCAAAAAAACGCAACCCCTTCCCCAATGTAACCCCCACCAATGGCGACCCGTGGAAGGGTCCCTAATACCACGCCTTGCCACCTGCACTCCCCCGCCTAATAACGGATTTGTGGAGGTTGCCACATGCGGGGCGTGGAACTTGATGCTCAAGACTAGAATCACACTATGCGTGCACTGATTACGGGGATTACAGGATTTGCAGGAAGCCACCTAGCGGAGTACTTGTTGAGCAGAGGGGACGAGGTTTGGGGGCTCTGTCGCCGTCGCTCTCCTCGAAAGCATCTCACTAAAGTGCGACAGCAACTCAAGTTGGTTGAGGGAGATATGCGGGACCAAAGTTCACTTTTTCGTGTTCTCAGGGAATCCCAGCCAGATACGATTTTCCACTTGGCTGCACAATCCTTTGTCCCTACAAGTTGGCGTGCGCCAGCGGATACTTTTGAGACGAATGTAACGGGGCAGAGCTATCTCTTTGAGGTCGTTCGTGAAATGGAGATCGACCCCATGATTCAGATTGCTGGTTCGTCCGAGGAGTATGGGATGGTCTATCCTGACGAAACCCCTATAGGGGAGCTAAACCCTCTCCGACCTCTCTCTCCTTATGCTGTCAGTAAGGTTGCACAGGACTTGATGGCATACCAATACCACAGGTCATACGGAATGCGCGTGGTCAGGACACGTGCTTTCAACCACACCGGACCTCGGAGAGGCCCCGAGTTTGTAGCGAGTGCGTTTGCACGCCAGATTGTCGCCATTGAGAAAGGGGCGGCTCCTATTATTCGTGTCGGAAACCTTGAAGCTGAAAGAGACTTTACTGATGTTCGCGATGTTGTACAAGCTTATGTTGCTTCCGTTGAATGTGGAGAGCCTGGAGAGGTATACAACATCTGTTCAGGGAGTGCAGTCTCAATTGGCACCTTGTTAGAGATGCTCTTGAGTCTCTCCAAAATCAAGGTCACGATCGAAAAAGACCCTGCATTAGATAGACCCAGCGATGTGCCTCTCTTGTTGGGAGATGCTTCTAAGTTCAAGAAAGCGTCGGGATGGGAACGAGTGATTCCTCTCGAGAAGACGCTCTTGGACCTTTTGAACTGGTGGCGAAGAAGATAGTCAAGCCCGGTTCCCTGGGTAACCTTGCCGAGGAGAGTTCACTGGGGTGGAGCATCGCTATCGCTGTGGGCACAGGGATTTTCGTGGGAATGTGGGTAGATAACCAATGGGAGGTTGAACCTTGGGGTTTGATTGGCGGGTTTCTTTGGGGGATAGGGGGGGCAAGCCGTCTTCTCATCCGTGCACAAAAGAGGCTGGATGAGAAGTGAACGTTCTCCAGGTTTTTTATGGGCTTTTGGCGGGGGGAGTGGCGTTTGGGGCTTGGATTCCTCTAAAGAGCATACTTCTAAAGAAAAAAGCGGACCCAAAGGAAGGGAGTAAGAGCGATGTGGTGGGACAGATTGGACGGGTAAGCATGCTCCATTTCTTGGTAGTGGGTGGTATGATATGGGCTTTGAAAACCCACTTGGCAACACCGTCCGGCATTGTCGGGTTTGGCATAGGAACTGTGCTGGGGCTTTCTCTTCTTTCGCAATCGAAATGACGCTCTGGAAGTTACCTCCCGACAGAGATTCTCCTTCTGGAGAAGGTGGGGGGAATGTGGAACACGACCACAAGGAAGAACAGACGGATGCAATGCCCCATGAACAAAGTGAGCACCATCAAGATGGAGAGGGGGAGCATGGAACTGCGGATGGAGACCATGGGGGCGAACACGAAGGGTGCCACCACGATGATTTCAATGGGAATGGTGCGCCCGATGGTCTTCTCAATGTCTTTAACTGGAAAGGGTTGTTGGGTTCGGAGGGGTTTCATACGACCCAAGAGGAAAACCTCCCTAGTTTTTGGCGTTGTAGTGGGGTTCCTGGATCTACAGCGATGGGGGAAGTCAATCTCACGATGGCTTTCAACACCTTCTTGGTGATTGGGATTTTGGTGCCCCTGTTTATTCGAGGAGGAAAGAGGCTTCAGGAGATTCCTGGACGCATCCAAGCCGCAGCCGAGTCTTGGGTCGAGATGTTGATTGGGTTCTTCCAGAGTTTTGCTGGAGAGCATGTGGGGCGAAAGTACGTGGGGTTACTAGGTGCCTATTTCACCTTTATCTTGGCGCTGAACTTGTGGGGGTTGATTCCGGGATTTCATTCGCCCACAGCCAATATCAACACGACGTTGGGCTTTTCTGTCATCGCTATTATCGCTAGTTTGGTCATCGGTCTCAAAGAGTCTGGAGTTAGGCATATAGTTCATCATTGGATGGGCGAGCCTGATCCAAGGGATGGGATGGCTAAAGGTATTGGGGCTTTTCTCCTTCTTCCCTTAGAACTCATTGCCCAGTTTGCCAGAATGGTCTCTTTGGCATTACGGCTTTATGGGAATATCTTTGGGGGCGATGTCGTTATCGCTGTTTTCGTTGTGTTGCTTACTGATCTGGCCGTGTCAATCTACCTGCCGTTGCCGCTCCACCTTCCGGTGGTGTTGCTACACTTGATCGCTTCGGTGATTCAGGCGGTTGTTTTCACGGCTCTGCTTTCGGTTTATATTGCAGGGTTCTGTTCTCATCATGGGGACGACCATACCAGCCACGCGGAGAGCGTGGCGCACTAGGAGGATCGTATGTTTTTTGGAGATAATGTTGATGTAAACCTCATCGCTGCTGCGATTGCGTTTGCCATCCCTTCTGCCTTTGCTGCCCTTGCTCAGGGCAAGGCCATCGCAGGTGCCTGGGACGGCATGGCTCGCCAGCCTGAGGTCGCCGATACCATCGGTGGTCGGTTGATTATCGCTCTAGCCTTCCCTGAGGCACTGGGCATCTTTGGGTTGCTCTTGGGCATCCTGATTATGGGCAAAGCGGGGTAGTTCCTCGTGGAGATCACCTGGCAACAGGTGCTCGTTGAGGCTTCGGGCTTCCTCCTCGTTTGGTGGGCTTTCGCCAAGTTCTTGGTGGGACCCATCACTAAGGTTCTTGACGACCGTGCCGTTCGTGTTCGCTCCGATTTGGAGGGGGCAGAGGCACAACGTCTTGAGATGGAGAAGCTAAGAGCTGATTACGAGCATCGCCTGACTTCGGTTGAAGAAGAGATTCGTTCGCGTCTGTCGGATGCTGTCGCTCGTGGCGAAGCATTGATTGCAGAGCGGGAGAAGGAGGCTGGTGCACGGGCTGACAAGATCCGTGCTAAAGTCGAAACCGAGATCAAAGAGATGCGCAATCAGTTAAGGCGCGAGCTTCGAGCTGATGCTGCCCGTATGGTGATGGAAGTCAGTCGACGATTCCTCTCTACAAAGATGGAAAACGAGGACGAAACTCTCATTGCTCGCTTGATGGAGGAGGTCTCCCCGTCGGTTGAGACTTGATAGTTTGTCTATAGGTGCCGCCTATGCTCGGGCGGCGTGGCGCCGATGGGAAAAGAGCGATGTCGCTTTTGAAGCCCGTTCATGGTTTGCCGAGGTGGGCACTGTCTGCCATTCGGTAGAGGGATTCCTGACTGCTTTGGACCATCCCTCACTTTCCACCGAAGAGAAAGGGGCGTTGTTATCCTCTCTATGTGATGCTATGGGCGCGAACGAGGATTTTCTGAGGACACTCCAACTCATCGTTCTGAATGGGAAGGCGATGCATCTTCCTGCTATCGCATCAGCCTATGGTGAGATTGCCGATCGGGCGGAGGGTATTCGCAGAGGGTTCCTTGAAACAGAGCGCCCGTTGGATAAAGCATTGGTTCGTGTGTTTGGGAAAAGATTGGGGGTGCAGTTGGGATTGAAGATTCTCCTGACCCCTATAGAAGGAAAGGGGATGATGGGGGGGTTTCGACTCACTCTAGGAAAAGAGATGGTTGATGCCTCGGTGGAGAGTTCCCTAAATCGAATTGAGACTGCCTTGATTGGTGAATAGGAGAGATAATAATGAGTAAACTAAGATCAGACGAAATCGCGAGTGCCCTCCAACAGGCACTTGATAGACATAGCGATAATCTCCAACTTGAAAGCATCGGTACGGTGATTCAAGTCCGGGACGGCATTGCCGAAGTCTATGGGTTGGACGGTGTAAGTGCAGGGGAGATGGTCGAGTTTGAAGGGGGTGAAAGGGGTCTTGCCCTCAACCTGAACGAAGAATCCGTAGGGGTCATTATTCTGGATAACTTCGAAGGGATTAAAGAAGGGGGCGTGGTCAAGCGGTTGAATAGGCAGCTTGAAATCCCTGTGGGCAACACCCTCTTGGGTCGCGTCGTGGATGCATTGGGACGTCCTCTTGATGGGAAAGGTGAGATCTCTAAAGAGCAAACACGCCCTATCGAGTTTGTCGCTCCACGCGTCTTGGAGCGAAAAGGAGTTCACGAGCCTCTCCAAACGGGCATCAAGGCGATTGATGCTATGGTGCCGATTGGTCGCGGGCAACGGGAACTCGTTATCGGTGACAGGCAGATTGGGAAGACGGCGATTCTTATCGATACGATCATCAACCAGAAGGATACCGATGTACACTGCATCTATGTCGCCATCGGGCAGAAGGGGTCGGCGGTAAAAGAGGTCGTTGAGGCGTTAGAAGCCCATGACGCTATGTCCTATACGACAGTTGTAAGTGCCCCCGCTTCTGCACCTGCTACACTCCAGTTCTTGGCCCCCTATGCGGGGGCAGCAATGGGTGAACACTATATGTTTGGAGGCGAGCATTCTCTCGTTATTTATGACGATCTCTCCAAGCAAGCGAATGCGTATAGAGAGGTCTCGCTCCTCCTCCGTCGTCCTCCAGGAAGGGAGGCTTTCCCGGGTGATGTCTTCTACCTCCATAGTCGGCTATTAGAACGAGCCGCCAAGATGAGCGATGAAAAGGGAGCAGGGAGTATGACTGCTTTACCTGTTATTGAGACCCTTGAAGGGAACGAGACGGCATATATCCCCACAAACGTCATCTCTATTACGGACGGGCAGATCTTCCTCTTCCCTGGCCTCTTTAACTCGGGTATCAAGCCAGCTATCAATGTCGGTCTCTCTGTGAGTCGAGTGGGGGGTAATGCCCAAACCGGGATTATCAAGAAACTGGGGGGAAATCTTCGGTTGGAGTTGGCTCAATTCCGTGAGATTGAAGCGTTTGCCAAATTTGGGAGTGATTTAGATGCGCGTACACAAGCGCGATTGACGCGTGGGCAGAGAATGGTCGAGCTCTTGAAACAAGGTCAGTTTGCTCCTCTATCTGTCTCCCACCAAGCCGTTGTCCTCTATGCGGGAACGAACGGTTATCTGGATAGTTTTCCTATTGCGTCGGTTGGACGCTTTGAAAGAGAGCTTCTTGCGTTTGCTCCCACTTTTGATGCTGATCTCTTACCCACAATCCAGAAAGAACCGAAGCTTACCGAAGAGATCGGTGAGAGGTTGAAGAAACTCCTAGATGCCTTCGTGAAGGGGTTTGAAGCTTAGTGGCTGGACTGAGAGAAATTCAAGGAGCGATTCGCTCCATCCAGAACACCGCCAAGGTAACGAGTGCGATGAAGATGGTCTCCTCTGTCAGATTGGGAAAGATGGAAGACCGAACGAGGTCCAGCTCTTCCTACCATGACGCTTTCGAAACTCTCTTCAAGCGGGTGATGGCAAAGGTGGGCAAAGTGGAACACCCCTTGGCTCAACAACCCACGGGAGGAAAACATCTTTTTCTCCTATTGAGTGCAGACCGAGGATTGTGTGGAGCTTACAACGCCCACATTCTGAAACGACTCGTTTCACGGGTGGATGAAGAGGGGTGGGAAGAAGGGGAATATCTCGTAGCGACAGTGGGTAACAAAGGGGAGAAGTTGGCAACATTCAAAGGATTTTCCCTCATTGATTCAAGAGGAGGTTTCTCTACGGATCTTCCGGATGAAGATGTCAAGTCCCTCTTGTCTTGGCTGACGGATGGGTTCTTGCGTGGAGAGTTCTCTACGGTAGAGATTCTCTATACAAAGTACTATTCCAAGGCAAAATATGTCCCTTCTAGCCTCATCTTGTTACCTTTCTCCACCCCCGAAGAGCAGGAAGAAGATGGGTGTGCAGAGTGGCTTTTTGAACCCGATGCCCAGGTGCTGGCAAAGACGCTCGTTCCTATGGCGGTTCGGGGAATGGTATTTCGGTCTCTCCAAGAAGCAATGACGAGCGAACAGGCAAGCAGGATGATGGCGATGACTCAAGCGACGGACAATGCAAAGGACGAGATTAAGAAGAAGAAAAAGCTTTTCAACAAACTGAGACAGGAAGCAATCACCAGTGAACTGATGGATATCATTGGTGGTGCTGCTGCAATCGAATAGGAGTTTACTATTATGGCTAATACAGATCAAAGAGCCCATGTGGATCAAGTGCAGGGAGTTGTCGTTGATATCCGTATCGACGAGGGTGAACTACCTCGGTTGATGGAAGCTGTTCTGATAGAGAGCGATCTCCTTTCGGGAGGTGAACTCACCCTTGAAGTGATGCAGCATTTGGGCGACAACCGTGTGCGCTGTGTCGCGATGGGTTCAACAGATGGCGTAAGTCGTGGAATGGCTGCCACCCCCACAGGGTCACCTATCCGCGTGCCGATCGGCAAGCAGACCTTGGGTCGTATGGTTGATGTGTTGGGGAACCCCATGGATGGGGGTGAAGCACTAAGTAACGAAGGGGATAAGGGGCGAGCGATTCATCAGTCCCCTCCGGATTACGAAACACAAGCTACGGTCAGTGAGGTGTTTGAGACAGGTATTAAGGTATTGGATCTCTTGGTGCCTTATGCTAAAGGGGGGAAGATCGGTCTTTTTGGTGGGGCGGGTGTGGGGAAGACAGTCCTGCTGACCGAACTGATCAATAATGTCGGTACGAAACATGGTGGTTATTCCGTTTTTGCGGGAGTGGGAGAACGCTCAAGGGAAGGGAACGACCTTTGGCACGAGTTGGGGGATGCAGGCGTGCGTGACAAGGTTGCCCTCGTATTTGGACAGATGAACGAGCCCCCAGGTGTCCGTTTCCGTGCTGGGCTTACAGGGGTGACCCTCGCCGAAGGGTTTAGAGACCTGGATGGGGGGCAAGATATTCTCCTATTTATTGACAATATTTTCCGATTTCTCCAAGCGGGTTCAGAGGTCTCTAGTCTGTTAGGTCGGATGCCCTCTGCTGTGGGGTACCAGCCCACTTTGGCAACGGATATGGGAGCTCTCCAAGAGAGAATCACATCCACAAGAACAGGCTCTATTACGAGTGTCCAAGCCGTCTATGTGCCTGCGGACGACTACACCGACCCAGCGCCTGCTACGACCTTTGCGCACTTGGACGCCACGACTTCCCTAGACCGTCCTTTAGCTGAGTTGGGGATTTATCCAGCTGTCAACCCCCTTATATCAAGTAGCCGTATGTTGGACACTCGTTTTGTGGGTGAAGAGCATTTCCAAGTCGCACAAGATATATTGGGGCTCTTACAACAGTACAAGGAGCTCCAAGACATTATCGCTATCTTGGGCATGGAAGAACTTTCTGAAGAAGATAAGCTTGCGGTCTATCGTGCTCGGAAAGTCCAGAAGTTCCTTAGCCAGCCTTTCTTCACTGCTGAGGTCTTTACAGGGAATAAGGGCATCTATGTCTCCCGAGAAAAGACGGTGGAATCATTCAAGAGGATTCTGGAAGGGGAAGGGGACGAGATCTCTGAAGATGCCTTCTATATGGTGGGGGATTTTGAGAGTGCTCAGGAGAAAGAGAAGACGCTCTAGTGCACTTATTGGTCTTGACACCTCGTGGGCCCGTGATGGATGTGGAGGCAGACTCTATTATCTTGCCTTTAGAGTCGGGGTTCTTGGGTGTAAAGAAGGGACACCAACCGTTGGCGGGTATCGTGGTACCAGGCGGTCTTTTTCACCGGTCAAGCGGGGAAAAAGGGATCCATTTTGTTTCAGGGGGTGTCGTGGAAGTGAGTGAAGAGAGGGTCCTTATCTTGACAGATGCAGCCGAAGAGAAGGGTGAGATTGATCTGGGGCGGGCTGAGAAGGCGCTGGAACGAGCTACACTGCGGCTAAAACGACGGGAAGCGGGGCGGCTCCGACTGGAATCCGCTCTGAATAGAGCGTGGCGACAGCTGCGAGAAGAAGGTGTTGATAGGAAGCGCTTGCTACTCGATATGGATCGTGCCCTTGAGCGTGTTCCATGGGAAGGAGATGAGGGTGAAGAGGCTGCTCGTGCTCTAAAGGGGTTGCGCTCTACACTCTTGGATAAGGAAACAACAGTTGATGACCTTCGTGCGGCGATTGGACCCGCCATGGATGCGGTCCAATTGGCGGGTGTTAATGTAGCACGTGCCACATTGAGCCAAAAGCGGGCGCAAGCGCGCCTCCAAGTCGCTCGGGGCGAGGTGCTTGCTTCCCTCCTTTGAGCGTCTGCTGAAGATTCGGGGCGGAATTCCTCTTAAGGGGGAGGTTCGGGTTCAGCCTAGCAAGAATGCCCTTCTTCCCATACTAGCTGCTACCGTATTAGCCGAGGGTCCCTGTCGTCTTTCTTCTGCCGTTCCTCTTCGAGATGTAGAGAATATGGTGGAGATGTTGAGGCGTTTTGGAGCGAAGGTGGAATGGTGTGACGGCGGTATTGAGGTTGACACGACAGATGTCCATCCCCAGACGATTGGAAGAGAACTGACGGGCAAGATGCGAGCAAGCGTCCTTTTCTTGGGGCCACTCTTGGCTCGCTTTGGCGAAGCGACTACTGATTTGCCCGGTGGTTGCCGTATTGGAGAACGCCCGATTGACTGGCATCTGTCAGGGTTTGAGCAATTGGGCTACGAAACGAAAGTAGAGGATGAAGGAGTTGTCCATGTTTGGGGCGAGGGAAAGAACCGAGTTGTCCATCTACCTGGAGTCAGTGTGGGGGCGACCGAAAACGTGATGATGGCTTCGTGTACTCAAGCAGGAGCGTCGGTGTTGAATGCGGCAAGAGAGCCTGAGATTGTGGCTCTAGGTAATGCCCTTTCTCGTTTTGGGTTTGGGGTCACGGCGGGCGATTCGGAGGTACAAATCGCCGGTGGTAAACCACGTGGGGGCGAAGTAGAGATTCCTTCCGACCGAATCGTTGCAGGCACTTGGGCAGCCGCATTCTTGGCAACGGGGGGAGAGGGGCGTATCGTGGGATATCCTCATAAAGACCTAAGGGCGTTTACAGCTTTGTTGTTAGAAGGGGGGGCTCGGTTGGAGGAGGATGGAGATGCTCTCCTCGTCTTGAAGTCACCCAGACTGAAAGCTCTCAAGTTTGGGACAGGTGCCTTTCCTGCTTTTCCCACAGACCTTCAGCCCATCGTTTCTGCGTTGTTGACAAAGGCTAGGGGAAAGAGCCGTATTGTGGAAAACCTTTTTGAGAGTCGAAGCAACCACTTGAACGAACTGGGAAGAATGGGAGCAAGGTCATGGGTGGACAACCGTACCTTTACGATAGAGGGTGTGAAGCAGCTCCAAGGCGCTCTTGTTTCTTCAACTGATCTAAGGTGTGGAGCTGCATTGGTTGTGGCAGCGTTGGGGGCATGCGGAGAGACCCTATTGCAGGATCGCCATATCTCTCGTGGGTACCACGGTTTTATCGCGTCATTGGAGTCGGTGGGTGCACAGATTGAGGTATGTCGTTGAAGAGAGAGAGAGATTTCTTGACTTGGTTCTTGCCCGGTATGGGTGTCAAAAGATGGGCTTGGCTCTCTTTTCTGGGGATGCTCCTTTTTGGGATGGGTATCCATGGACTCTTGTCTGCCCTTCCTAGCGATATCCACTGGGGAGAGGGTTCTTCCTTCTTTTTCGTCTTCCTCGGTTTGTGGGGGTTTGTGGAGGGTGTAAAGAGAATGAACCATACTTTGGTTCAAGCGGCAGCACCTCAGCATGAGAAGGGAGATTTGGTGGGGCGCGTTTACGCACGGCAGTTCTTGAAGCACCGCCCCCACATTGTGGCGATCGGCGGGGGGACTGGTCTCTCGGCACTCTTGCGTGGACTGAAGTCCATTACGATCAACCTATCGGCTATCGTTACTGTCGCTGATTCGGGGGGGTCAAGTGGGAGGCTTAGAGAGGAGTATGGCTCTATCCCCCCTGGTGATATTCGGAACTGCCTTGTGGCATTGGCACAAGATGAGGAGCGGATGGAAGCTGTCTTTCAGTACCGATTTCCCCACGGAGACTTGGAGGGGCATTCACTGGGGAATCTCATCTTACATGGTTTGGCTCAACAGACTGGAAACTGGATAGAGGCAGTCGAAAATGTAGAACGCCTCTTTGCACTGAGGGGGAGAGTGATTCCCGCGGCGGGGCAGCCCGTAACACTGGTCGCGCGGAAGGCAAAGGGAGTTCTTGTCCGAGGCGAGGCAGAGATCCCAAAGATATCAGGAAGGGTGGAGGAAGTCTGGATAGAAGAGAAAGAAGTGCACGCTTCAAGGGCAGCTCTAGACGCTATTGGAGAGGCTGAGTTCATCGTCCTAGGGCCGGGTAGTCTTTATACCTCCATCCTTCCCAATCTCCTTTTTGAAGGAATGGCGCAAGCTCTTCGCTCATCCCCAGCGGTGAAGATCTATGTCTCCAATCTGATGACTCAGCCAGGTGAGACAGATGGTATGTCGGCTGAGGATCACTTGGCACCCCTTGTAGCGAGGATGGGACCCATCGATTATGTTCTTCTGAATCAAGAAGTGGAAAAGAGTCAAGTAGCTCGGTATTGGGAAGAGGGAGCATCACCTGTCGGGTACGATCTACTGGGGTTGCTCGCCTCTGGAATCAAGCCATCTGTAAGAGACTTGAGAATGGAAGGCGAAGAGTTGGCGCGCCATGATTCAAAGAAAGTAGCAGAGGCGATTGCAGGTATCGCTAGTAAACATAGGAGGAAGATATGACATTGAGAATAGGGATAAATGGGTTTGGGCGAATAGGACGCCTCGTTCTTAGGGCATCGCTAGGGGGTGCGGGTGTCGAGGTGGTCGCAATCAATGACCTT
>JACNFQ010000026.1 GCA_014384545.1 bacterium
GGAGAGCGATACAGCCACATCCAACGAGGGGAGGACCACGGCCTTCGACTCCAGACAGTCGGGGATACACCCAAGGACGCGGGGGAATTTGGTGTTGCATTAGAAACAGCGATGCCTCTTGTCAGCGGGGTGTGGGGGGACGAATCGGGGTTTGGTTACTCCCTACAACGAGAAGGGGAGCGGGGTGTGTCCTTGCTCGTTTGGTTGACGAATGCCCCCGCTCAAGCGCTGGACGCCCTAGAGTCGCTTCTGCCCACAACCGCACCATCTCAATAGATTTCCGAAGGCCCCCCTGTTAGGGAGACATCACCCGTCACCGCGTGCACCCCTTTCCGTTAGGGCGACCACCACGGGTCGCCGGATGTATCGTTTCCACATGCGAAGGGGTTCCTTTTTGTGGGGGCGTGGTGTTAGGGCTTTAGGGCGACCACCACCCGTCGCCACATGCGTCGGGCGCGGACATGAGGGACGGAGACCAGAGAAGGACGCTTGCGTCCGGCACTGCGCCGGAGGGTCGGCAGGCCCCTTAGCCTAGGGGTTGTTCCTTCGGCACACTCTGGGTGAGGACCTGGAAGGGCACAATGGACCCGAAATGGTGGCTCGGAGAGCCACAACCCCCGACCTAACGGGTTCCTGTTAGATTAATCGGTTCTACGAGCTCTAGGCTCTCAGGCTTGTGGAACCAAACCAAATGGGCATCCTTCAGGGTGATAACGCCCCCTTCAGCAACTTCAACCACCATTTCGGGGCCATTCCACTTGAGTCTCTTCCCCACTGGAATATCCCCCTTATGGACCGTAACCCGCCAGATACCGGGCAGGAGACCACCAACCTCGTACATTCCTTCTTGATTCGTTATGACGACAAAATGAAGATCTTCCCATGCGCCATGCCTAAAGTGGAGAGCTATCCCTGAAACGGGGACCAAACAACCCCATCCATTCCCACCTCCAACTCCATTCGCTCCTGCCCCCGAAGCGTTCCCATTCGTCCTTCCCGGTGAGGGAACATACCCCAAAGAACACTCCTCATAAATATCATTCTTGTATCCGTTCGTGTGCCCGTTCCCATTCCCTGTCCCCTGAAGCACGCCCCTCCTGAATTCCGTAGATTGAGGAGGGGGACCAGCGACCACCAAGACTCTCCCGTTGATGCGTCCTGGTCTGACCACGGGAACATCTATACTCAAATCATCCCCGGGTGTGATGCGGACAGAGAGGGGCAAGGGGTGGTTTATAGTCCAAGAGAGCCCCAATCCTTTCGTATCCACATCCAAGTCATAATCCCCTGGGGACACCCCCTCAAAAGAGAACGCTCCCTGCTTGTCCGTTAGCGTCGTTCTTTCTCCTAGCGAAATGGGAACCCCCTCAAACAGCTCTCCTTCCTCGGAAACCAACCGTCCAACTAATCCACCTCCAGAACCAAAGGGAGAAGGCAAAGAGAGGCTGCGCGCAAGTTGAACCCCCCCCACAATCTCTTGGCCACTCCCGCGAGTAATAGCGTACCCCGTCAAGCGCCACTCAGCCAGTGAGCCCCCTAGATCTCTTCCTAGAGAGATTCTTGTTTGGGGTCTTTCTTGACAGATGTCATCCGCCAATCCGCCACAAGTAAGTGCCTGTCCCTCAACCTGAAACCAACTCTCATCACTCATTTGCCAACGGGACAACAAGGACCAATCCCTCTTGAATACAAAGGACTCGTCCCCTCGTGGATCGGGGTCAACACGAACTTGGAGATACCACTTGGGGTGGGGAGCGTATCGCATGGAGAACCTAGGGCGAATCACACGCTGGGTACCCCCCCCTTCAACCTTCTCCCCAATCCCCCATTCCGCAGTAGCCAGTAACCCTCCTAACAAGCTCCAATCCACACGACCATTCCATAACTTCTCGACAGAAGATAGGGGTTGGAGAGAGGTCTCTCCAAAGTGCGTACGAGACCGACTCAATGTAAAAGTGATGTTCTTTATTGCAGACCAAGTAACACCCACTGTATGACCCAGTGCGTCTCGTCCCCCCGCCAAATCAACACGGGGTGAGCGCTCTCGGCGGCTCTGGACCCAAACTTGCCAACTCTCTGAAGCCCGAAAACCTAAGAACCCCCAGCCCAAAGCTCGATTTCGAATCGTTCCCTGAAATCCTGCTGAGGCTCCCTCTAGTTCCACTCCATAACTCCATCTTCCCTCTGTCCCTCTCAACGATCCCCTTAGTGCGGGTTCCATCTCTCCACCGTCCGACTCTCTACCCAGTGCGACCTCAGACTCCCAAGAGAGGGATCCCGAACGCCCCTTTCCCCACACAGAAGCGACCTGAACGGCACTGTTGGGATTATTCGTGCCCCTTTCTGAATGGAAAGCGACAAGACCATACCGAAACAATTCGCCGCGACCTCCAGAATAGGACAGACCTGATGTTCTACCTAGAAGCGTCTCTTTGGGGTCGGATAAGGAAGAGAAGAAGGAGAGGCGCCCCCTTTGAGTATCAAAATGAATCTTGGCCCAGTCCCCCCATTGCCCCGTAGCGGACAATCTGGTAAATCCCTGTCCCGTCCTCCCCACAAGAAGCCCGCCCCACCGATCGTCGTTGATGCCCAGTGTCGTCTCTCTGCGTGAGAATGTGCCCTGACCCCCAAACGCTATCGCTTCGCCTAATCTTAGGTGTCCCGTTCTATGAGGGGAGATCGTTCCCTCTAGTGCAAGGTTGATTCCTCCCGTACCCGCACCTTGCCCTTGAACAGTACTCTCAATCTCTACCCTCCCCCTCAATCTCTCAGCCCCCGAGGCATTGGGGAGAACGGGTGTGGTGATTCTCGTTTCTGTTGCGCCACGCTCCAAGGGCAACAGTGTCGTTGTTGCGACAAGCCGGAGCGTATGTTGGGTTTCTGTAGCTAGGAGGCTTGGAGGGTGAACAAGGGCAGTAATCCAGACCCCCTCACCGGGCAGAAGGTTGAAGGAGGAGGGACTCACTTCTACCCGCCAATCCCGAGAGGAGTGCCCAGAAACAACCCCTTCCACAGTGAGATTGCTTCGGTTTTCTAGCCAACGCTTCGTTCGGAAAGGAATCCCCGAAAACGCCGGTTCTCCCCCCGAAGAGGGTCTAAACCCAATTCTCCCACTTGACACAACGACCAAGTGGCGAACCCGCACATAGGTTCCACCTCCCTCTTCTTCCCACCGAAGACTCACCTCTACAGGACCGGGTGGAGAATCGGCTGGAACCGAGAAAAGAGGCGTTACCCAGCTACTTTCCGCTTGAAGTATCGTCAGTTCGCCCGTAAGTGAGCCTAGAGACAACCAACCCAGAGGAGCCTTGATTTCCCAACGCCCTCGTAAGGGCGTATCTGCCTTGTTCTCTAGAAAGAAGGGAACAGCAACGACTGTGTGGGGGATGACTCTAAGGACGCTTTCTGACGGTGGAGGAGTATTTCCAGCACCCAGAAAAGAGAGTGTCAATAGGAGTGAGGCAAGCCTCACTCCTCAACGACCTCTACCTCTTGTTCGTTGGGTGTGGAAATGTGAAGTGGCGCCAAGAAACCTTTGAGCTGTTTTGATCCATCATCGGCAATAACAGCGAGTTGGTAATCCCCGTCAGAAATAGCGACGGAGAAATCTGAAGTGGAAAACCTATACCTGTGTGCTTTCCCCGGTTGGAGCGTCCAAACTAAGCTCTCTACCGTTGTTAGGATTTCGCCATCAAGAGACCGAATCTCCATCCAGACTTTGGGGCGAAGGATGACATTTCCCACATTACGGAATGTCGCTACCACCTCTCCGACACCATCACCCGCTTCAATCTCTTCAGCGTCAAGTTCATATCGGAGAGTACCGTCTATCTGAACATAGATCTTTATGGCGTAGGCAAACGCAATGCCGATGCCAAACCGCGTTACCCTTTCCCCCTCATCCACTTCTTCCCATTCCCGTCGCTCTCGCTCGGACTTCACCACAATCGCTGCCCAATGGGATCCATTGGGGTCGGATTGGGTAAGTAGTTCGCTAGGAGGAGGTACTGTTATCTCGTAGGTAACGATACCCACGCCCCCAGACGGCACAGAAAGGAAAGCGGGCGAAAAAGTGATCCAGTTTCCCAGAGAGCGTGCATGGCTCCCGGGCTCTTCCCAAAGGTCTACCCCTTCTTCATTCGTGGTGAAATCCCTCAGAGAGACACTAAATGATAGGGTTTCGTCCGCCTTGTTTGTGACCAGAAGCCGCCCCTGCGTTGAACTCCCCAATGCCAATAAATGATCTGTCGTAAAAGGAGCTACAGTAAACGCCCCCCCTGTACTTACTTCGGTATCAGCAACCAAAGGGACAATCCCCCCCATAACAATGAGGAGGAATGGTACTTGACGAAGGAATGCCCTCATAAGGGGCTTAGTAGGTAGGTGATGAAATCGTAGTCGTAGGTGCCCTCGGCATCGCTCTCCCAAGCGACCTTTATCCTGTAATCCACCACGACATCCACCGTCCCTGGTGGCGAAGTCGTCCCCCCTGTTGCTAGGGTCGCTTCGGTCGCCGACAAGGAGGTATAGGCTCCACCCCCTGAAGGTCTCCAAAGAACATCAGCCCGGGGCTTGACCCCCCAACATCCAGCCCCCGTACAGCTCCATGATGCTGTCGTGCCCTTTAGGGTGAGTTTCCAGTTGATATCCGATTCCACAGTCAGTGTGTTGGCTGCTAGTTGTTCCACATATCCCGTATCGAAATCCGAGACCGTGGGTGTAGAGATCGTAACGACATTGGTATCTATCGTCAAGTTCTGGATGGCATGAATCGGGAATGGGCTTATCCCAAGAGCAACGAGAAAGAGGATTCCGCATAACGAACCCTTATTGCTCATAATACAGACCAACCCCCCCATGCTACGGTGTGGAGGTAGGACCGTTTCCTACCTCCAAAGAATCCTATACTAGCAGCGTCCCGTTCTAGTTAGCCGAAAGCGTATAAACGACACTGTCGTAATCGTAGGTGCACGTGGTACCCGTGCCAGCATTATCTGCAACCGTGTCGGTTTCCCAAGCTAGATCGGTTCGGTAATCAATGGCGATCGTGGTATCCGTGCCACCACCTCCATTCCCCGATGCCCCTGTAGCAGCACCCGTTTGTACATTCGCTTCGGCACCCACTGCGGTCAACGCAGTGCCGGCCGTTCCAAAGTTATCTAAGCTCCAGTCAATCGAGCTTACAGCTTTGCTTGCGGGACAAGTCGTCGTGGCAGCAGCCGTTATAACCCAACCATCAGAACCATCCACTGTATCCCCAGCAACCTGAACTTTCCAAGCGGTATTCGCATTGACTGTCAAGGTGTGATCGGGGGTAGAAGATAACTCAATATACCCATTGTCAAAGTCGGCGACAGCAGCTGTCCCCTGATTGACGGTAGCGCTATCGTTTGTCAAGTCAAATGTCTTACCGGTGACAAAGTCAAGCCCCACATTCTGCGTCGTTGCAGCAAAAAGATGGAAACCGCCAAAGAGTGCAATCGCACTCAAGACGAGAATCCGAAAAACCCTCTTATTCATTCTTGATGAACCTCCTTTATTTTGAGGGTCAGGTCGCCCCTTCCCTCTTTCTTGTACTCTAGTGTACATTATCAGCAATATGTGGGGGGGGGGGGGGCAGTTCTAGACCGTATTGAGACCTAGCAACTAGATAGAAGTCTATCTTGAGACTTTCTCATCCCCTATTCTCGTCTTGTACGGATAGAGAAGGTGACCCTTCCACCCGTCGCCACATGCGTCGGGCGTGGACATGAGGGACGGAGGCTATCTAGGGCGACCGAACACCCGTGTTATGGGGTTCTGTTCTTGAGGGCAGCTTGGGCAGCGGCAAGGCGGGCTACGGGCACACGAAATGGGCTACAAGAAATATAGTCCATACCCACTTCGTGGAAAAAGGAGATAGAACGAGGGTCTCCTCCATGTTCTCCACAAATGCCCACCTTGAGGTCTGGTCGTTTTGCGCGCCCACGATCTACGCCCATCTTGACCAACTCGCCCACCCCAGTTGAATCTAATGAAGCAAAGGGATCGGCAGGGATAATCCCCGCTTCAAGATAAGGAAAAAGAAACCCCGCGGAATCATCCCTTGAAACGCCCAGTGTCGTTTGGGTCAAATCGTTCGTACCAAAGGAGAAAAACTCAGCGTGCTCCACAATCTCCCCCGCTGTCAATGCCGCACGGGGCAACTCAATCATCGTCCCCACCAAGTAAGGAACCTCCATGCCCTCCGAAGCAAACAGCTCGTTAGCGACCTCTCTTATCACTCTTTCTTGGTGGGACAACTCCGAAGCATGCCCCACCAAGGGCACCATGATCTCGGGCTTTACCTCAATGCCCTCTTTCTGTACCTCAATCGCCGCTGCGAGAATCGCTCTTGCCTGCATCCGTGTGATTCCTGGGTTCACGATGCCCAACCGACACCCCCTGTGTCCCAACATCGGGTTCTCTTCCCGGAGTGATTCAATCCGCTTGTTAACTTCAGCAACACGCAAACCCAAAGCGCGTGCTACTTGCTCCACCTCCTTCTTTGAATGAGGCAAAAACTCGTGAAGGGGGGGGTCAAGTAACCGAACCGTAACAGGGCGCCCCGACATCGTCCTAAAGATCGCTGCAAAATCGGCGCGTTGGAGCGGTTCCAACTTATCGAGTGCTTCTTCTCTTTCTACCTCGCACAGAGCCAATATCATCTCCCGAACCAACTGTATTCGATCCCCTCCAAAGAACATATGCTCGGTACGACATAGCCCAATCCCCTCTGCCCCAAAAGCGACCGCCTTTCGGGCTTGGTCGGGCTGGTCTGCATTCGTCCTAACGCCCAGTCGCCTAACCTTGTCTGCCCAGCCCATTACCTTGGCGTAGTGTTGGTAAACCTTTGATCCTGTCGCCGGTAGATATCCATCCAGCAAGACACCTAGAACCTCTGACGAACGCGTGGGAATCTCACCATCTAGGACTTGCCCCACTGTCCCATCCAACGAGATAAAGTTCCCTTCTCGCAGAACCCGCCCCCCAAAAGAGAGTGTTCGAGCCTCTACATCGATATCCGCAGTGGAACACCCCACCACACAGACCTTGCCCATTTGCCGCCCCACAAGAGCTGCGTGGCTCGTTAGCCCGCCCCGTGCTGTCAGGATTCCCCGGGCAGCGGCCATTCCCCGAATGTCGTCAGGGCTTGTTTCGGGGCGAACCAAGATAACGGGTTGCCCTCTTCTTGCCCATTCTTCGGCCTCCCTTGCCGAAAAGACGACCCTTCCTGTAGCTGCGCCTGGACCAGCTGGCAACCCCCTCGCCAACAACCTGCCCTCTGCAATAGCTTGCCTCTTTCCGCCCGCATCAAAGACGGGCTGTAAGAGGTGTTCTAACTGGTCGGGCTCTATCCTCAATAACGCTTCTTCGGCTGATAATGCACCCTCTTCTTCCATCTCTACGGCGATGCGTACTGCTGCAAATCCAGAACGCTTCCCCTTCCGGGATTGGAGCATCCAGAGCTTTTTTCTTTGGATGGTGAACTCCACATCCTGCATATCCCCATAATGTCTCTCCAACCGCCTGCAGACATCCATCAGTTCTTTGTGGGCTTCCGGAAACGCTTTTTCCATCTCCTTGATCGGAAGGGGTGTGCGTATTCCTGCTACGACATCTTCTCCTTGAGCATTTACCAAGAACTCGCCGTAAACTTCGTTTTTTCCTGTAGATGGATCTCTCGTAAAAGCGACCCCTGTTCCCGAATCCTCACCCAAGTTGCCAAAGACCATCGCTTGGACATTGACCGCCGTTCCCATTCTGTCAGAAATACCATTCAGGCGCCTGTAAACTTGGGCACGGTCGTTTTCCCAACTGCCAAAAACTGCCCTTATTGCCCCCCACAACTGCTCTTGGGGATCCATCGGTATCGGTTTCCCAGCGACCGAAGCAATCTCCAAGAAACGGAGTGCTAGTGCTTTCATCTGCCCCCCATCCAAATCCGTATCCTCCTTAGCGCCCACTTCTCTCTTATAGGCGTGAAGGTCTTCCTCAAAAGGATCCCTGCCTTGGACCGTTCTTAACCCCATGACTACATCCCCATACATCTGGACAAATCGACGGAAAGCATCCCAAGCAAATCGCTCGCTTCCTGACCGTTTTGCAAGCCCCTCAACGCCTTCCAGCGTAAGCCCTAGGTTCAGGATGGTATCCATCATTCCGGGCATAGAGATGGGTGCCCCGCTTCGAACAGACAAAAGGAGCGGGTTCTCCTTGTCACCAAAGTATGAACCCACCTCTTCCTCAATCGCCTTGATTTCATCTCTTACCTCGTCCTCAAGACTTTCGGGGAACGCCCCCGTCTTTAGGTAAGATAAAGAGACCGTTGTAGGAATGGTGAACCCCGGTGGGACGGGAAACGACATCCTCGCCATCTCAGCAAGCGTAGCCCCCTTCCCGCCCAAGAGGGAAACGGCGGATTCTCCCTCTAGGGAATCGCCGAATGAGTATACCATTTTCATTCTTTTCTTACTCCTTTCCAGCCCCACCGTCTCGGTCTCTTATCTAGGGTAATCCATTCTATTCTCTTTGCCCCGCCCAAATCCAAGATACCAGCTCCTGAATGCCCCACAACAACGACACCGCCCACCGCAAGAAGTCTCTCTATTTCCTCCAACACCCTTTGGACCGAATCAACATGGTGCAAGAGCCTAATCGCTAGGACCAGTGCCGCCGAACCAGAGCGCAACCCTGTTCTCTCTGCAGGGGCTACAACGCCTTTCACGGGGTAGCCCCTACATCGCTCTCTAAGCGCCTCCTTTGCTCCCGCACGGCAATCTACTCCCACAACACGCCTACCAGAGGCTCTTGCTGCCTCTAGGGCGAACAGACCCGAACCCGAACCCAAACAGACGACCGTTCCTTCCACACTCAAGGGGAAATCAACCCACTCTCCTATCTCCTCCCCCGTCCATGGAGAAGAGCGCCTAACCACTAGGGCGTTTGAGGGGTTGTGGGCGGGACGATCGCATGGAGTGGTCCGCCCCAAGCCCGAATCAAATCCCCCAGCAACAGGTGAAAAGTAATCCAAAGACCTTCGTCGCCCCATGGTCCCTTAGCCTCCTCAAAAGCAGCCCAAACCCATTCATCGCTAGGCACAGGTCCTTCCGAGCCAAAAAAAGACCACAGGATACGCTCTCCACTTCCCATTGACCTATTCTCTAACTTGCGATGGACGATATCAGCCCACGCCACAATGTGTGGGAGCGAACACTCTGTAATCTCAACGAAATCCTCTTGAATCGCTACAACCCTCGATTCTTCATCTGAGGGCCATGCCGAGAGGACCGGGGCATCCCCCAACAACGCTGTCGCTAGGGGCCACCTCCCTTCGTCACTCAAGCGCCCCCTGTGGGGATCCAGACATCGCCTTAGCGCCCCCACAAAGAGACCCTCTTCTCCAAAGACTTGCAACATCCTTTCAATCGATGACAACGACCCCCAAATCGTCGCTTTATGCGCTTCTTCCCACTCCCACGACCCCTTCTCTATCCCCTCTCTGTTGGGACACCCACTTTCTACAGTGATATGATTCTCTATCTTCTTGTATAGAGCTTTTCCTACGCCGTCAACCAGAAGAACGTCTTCTTTCCAAAGAAAATCTCCGTTTTTCTCGCGATAATCAACGATTGCCCGAGCCAAATCCCTTGAAACTCCTTCCAATAATGCCAGAACGGCTGCGCTAGATGTGTTTAGATTGACACATAACCATGGGAGCGGAACCGTTCCCGTCACTGGAGACCGGTTCATCTGAGGCAAGGGGGGTAGCTTCTCAACTCCAGCGAGCAATCTCTCAGCCCGTCGGAGGCTCTCTCCGCCGTCCACACCCCGTCCGGCTTGGGCGTAAACGATCGCCTCGGAAGGGAACCCTCGTTCCATAAGATCATTCGCCATCTTTAGAGCCACTTGGGGGTCGTTCAAAACCTGTGTTCGTTTGAGCCCGTTGATACGACCGATACGGTCTTCAGTAGGGGGGTGGCTCATAAAAGCAATCTCAAAATCACTAGGGCGCCGCCCCCCTTCAAACTCTACCAATCTCTCAAAGAAAATCGTCGTGTAATGAGGGTTGAAACCACTCTCCCAAGCAAAGAGAGCACCCATTCTGTCGGCCACATTCTCATGTTCTCTCCCAAAGGAGAGATTCCGCAACCCCGCTAATGCTGAAGCCAGATCCACAGCTGTAGAAGAGTCGGTCAGGATTGCAACGAGAACGATGAACAAGTTCTCCGCCATTGCATCTCCAATCGCTTCCTTGATATGTCCGTCGGCTGTATGGGCTGCTTCGTGCCCCAAGATCGCTGCCACCTCATCCGTTGTTTCGGCCCATCGCAACAATCCAGTAGAGACAAAAGTATACCCTGCACCCGCATTCATCGCGTTGGGTAGATCCAAATCCCAAATGTCCCACCGGTAGGTCAGGTTCCTCTTCTTCATAGCCGATACAGCAATCCGCTCACCCATTCCCCGAACGAGCCCCGTCAATGAGGGATCATCATCCAAGTAACCCAACTCCCACAGCGCTGTATGGGTATTCTGAGCAAAATCTTCTTCAGCAGATTCCTTGTACCCTCCTATGCCCCCAGAACACGCAGAAATCGCCAATAGAAAGAATAAGAGCTTACGTATCACTATCCACCTCCGGAGGAATCCCTCCCTTCTCTCCACAATTTGGACACAAAAACCACTCGCCCCCACTTGTAAGCGTCCCTTTTTGACAATGGGGACAAGCTACTTCCAAAACACTCTTTCCCAAGTCCCGAAGGACTTTGCCCACTTTTAGTGAGGGTTGTGGCAGGGCGTCCCATTTCTCTAGTTCTCGCTCGGCAACGATCGCTTCAGGAGTAAGGGGGGCAACTTCAATCACTTTTCTCAAGAAATGGACAGCTCTTTCCCGATTCTCCATCTCAACACCGAAGAGCTTTCCCGCTTTCAAGAGTGAACGAGGTATCCAATCGGGCTCTAAATCTCGAAAAGTGACAATCCCCTCAACCAAGACCTTCAATCCCGCCAAGATAAGACCTCTATCTACAAGTTCGTCTGTGCGCACTAAGACCTCTGCCAGATTGATAGGGGGTTCCCCAAATGCCCCCATATCAAATGTGGAGGGGTGAAACTCTCCCCTAGACAAGGGAGCCAATACTTCTTTAAATGCCGCCGATAAAGCCCCCGTTCCCGTACCACTTGCCCTATTTAGGACTTGGTCCAACATCTCTCGCTCCAACCTCTCTCTTTTCTTTGGGTCTGACAAGACAGCGTACGCTTTCTCAGCCTCTATCCATTGGAGGTTGCCTGGCCCCATACCCTTACACATCAACTCCTCTTTTTGGGCAAGGAGGGCAGCTTCAATGAGCGCTTGTCCCGCCTCAGGTGTAATCTTGAGAGTTTTGAATGGATCCAAGGGAGTATCCTATGATGATACGGTGGGGGCATTTGTGAGATTCTCAGCAAGGAGATTCTGCCAGCGCATCGCTTCAAAGGGGGGATTTTTGGCGCGAAGAATCGCCCCCGACAACGCAAAGCGACGAAACCCCCATAACAGATAGGTCTCTACTCCCTCGCCAAGGAGAACCCCTCCCACGCCAAAACAAGGCGTGTTAGAAAGATTTGCAATCTCCCTCGCTACTGCCTCTTCCATAAGAGGCGCATCTCTCTTTAGTGGGCTGGGCGATAATGCCCCTGCTCCTACCCAATCCGCCCCCTCTCTCTCTGCAACCTCAAGCGACTTTACCGACCGAACGGTTCTCCCTATACGCGCATCCTCTCCCAGCTCCTTTCTGGCACTTGCCACAGCGATATCTCCCTCCCCAACCCAAACGCCATCCACTTCCTTTGCCACAGTCAGTCGGTTGTTTACGATCAAGGGTGCCTCGTTTCTTAGTCTCTCTAAGGCTCTATATACCGTCTCGTTTGGTTCTCCCTCTTCGGGGCGGTATTCAAGGATATCTACCCCTGCGGAAACGATCTCTTGTGCCAAGACCTTGTCTGGCTCTATTCGCCCCGGCCAAATGAGAAGAAGTCTCTCTCTCTGAAACGCCCTATCCATAGGTAGGTAGGGGCCACCGAGGCTGAACGCCGTGCACTTCTCTCTTACTTACCTCCCCCCGCCACATTCGCCAAACGACTTGGGCAACCATCGCCCCATTATCTGTAGCTAGGGATATCGGTGCCCAGAAAAGAGGAATCCCCCGCTCCCTAGCAAAAATCCTCACTTTGGTCCGAAGTTTCCTGTTGGCAGCGACACCCCCCACCAACCCCAATCCTTCCCAATTACCCTCTTCCCAAACTCCCTTGAGTTGGTCCAAGAGATGGGCTACCACCACTTCCTGAAACTCAAAGGCGAGTTCCTCCTTCTTTATCCCCCCCTCAATACGGCGACGAGCTGCTGTC
>JACNFQ010000040.1 GCA_014384545.1 bacterium
GACTGGCCAGGACTCATCCACCCGAAGCTCTGGTAGGGGCGGCACTGGATTGTGGTCAAAATGACATCGCGAATACAGACCGTGGCACGATGTTCGGGGTTCCTTCTTATGATCGGGCTGATGCCAAGAAGGGTATCAAGCCTTTGATTGGCTGTGAGGCGTATATCTTGGATCAGTTTGATTTGGGAGAGCGTGGCACAGGTGCTCCCAAAACACACCACATCACACTCTTGGCTCAGAACCAGGTGGGGTATACGAATCTATGTCGCCTTATTACCAAAGCACACCTAAAAGGGTTTTATCGGAAACCCCGCCTCCATTTGGGGTGGCTGGAAGCGAGGGCAGAGGGAATCATCGTTCTTTCTGGATGTATGCAGGGTATCTTGGGTCAAGCGATTCTGGAGGATAGAAGCGAGCATTATCGAGAACGAGCTGGATGGTTTAGGGAAGTTTTCAAGAATCGGTTCTTTCTAGAAGTGATGGATCATGATCTTCCTCAAGAACAGCAGATTGCGAAAACTCTCTTTGAGTTGGCAAAGAAGGATGGGTATCCTGTCGTTGCCACGAATGATGTCCACTTTATTGAGAAAGGAGGAAATGAAGCCCAGGATTTACTCTTGGCGATTCGGAGCAATGCCCCCCTTAATGATACGACTCGATGGAAAGCAGAGCTCGATAATCTTCACTTGACGACTGAAGAGGAGATGAAGGCGATCTTCCCTGATCACAAAGAGGCAGTTTTTGCCAGTCAGGAGATTGCGGATCGGATTGACGACCTTTCTTCTCTCTTTTCGGATGCAGAACCGATCTTTCCAGCGGTAGAAGTCCCCAAGCCCCATACAGATTCAATGACTTGGTTGAGGGGTTTATCTAGGAAGGGGCTAGAGAGCTTGGGAGTAAATGGGAAGGACGCCACAACTCGGTTGAACGACGAGTTGGGTGTGATTGACCGTTTGGGGTATGCTGATTATTTCTTGGTGGTGCGAGATTTCATTGCTTTTGCCCGGCAGGAAGGGATACCTGTGGGGCCAGGAAGAGGCTCTGCAGCGGGCAGTTTGGTCGCTTTTTCATTGGGCATCACTCAGGTCAACCCTTTAGATTATGGACTCCTTTTTGAGCGGTTCTTGAATGAAGGAAGAAAGTCTCTTCCCGATATTGATACAGACTTTTGTACCCTGAGAAGAGAGGAAGTCTTGAATCATATTCGAGAGACCCACGGCGAGACTAAGGTGGCACAAATCGTGACATTCAATCGACTCAAGGGTCGATTGGCGTTCCGAGATATGGCACGCCTTTCAGGTATTCCTGAAGGGAGGTATGGTCCTGTTGCCAAGGCACTCATTATGGGTGAGGAATTGGATGATACAAAAGAGAACGAAGTCGTCATGTCGATGCTCAAGAAGGACGATGAGTGCGCGGAGGCGATGGAGAAAGCGAAGAAGGTTGAAAATACCATCAGAAACCGTGGCGTCCACGCTGCGGGGCTCGTTGTGGGAAGAGAGACACTCTCTAATCTTGTTCCTTTGGCAAGGGATAAGTCGGGTGCGATTATCAGCCAATATGAGATGGGAGATTTGGAGAGGATGGGTTTGGTCAAGATGGATGTCTTGGGCATCCGAAACCTGACTCTTTTGGATAAAGCCCAAGAGGAGATTCTCCGGTGCGGCGGCGTATGCGATCTAGAAAACCTACCCGATGGAGATGCCAAGGCATTCGCTATATTGGCGAAGGGAGATACGGATGGTGTCTTTCAGTTTGAAGCCCCAAATGCCGTTCGACTCCTCAAGCAAGTGAAACCCCGCTCGATTGAAGACCTTGCTGTTGTCAACGCTCTTATTCGTCCCGGACCGATGAATGCTGGGTTGACGCAGAGGTATGTAAGACGACGCAGGAAAAAAGAGAAACCGACCCCACCCCACCCTGCCCTTGAAGGAATCCTGAAGGATACTCTGGGGGTGATGGTCTATCAAGAACAGGTCATGCTGATGGCGAGAGAAATCGCAGGATTCTCATTGGTAGATGCAGATGACCTTAGAAAAGCGATGGGCAAGAAGAAGAAAGAGGTGATGGACGCTCAGCGTTCTCGCTTTATTGAAGGAGCGAAGAAGGTGGGAATGGTCAAGCCACGAGCCGCCAAAAAGCTCTTTGATGAAGTTGCGGAGTTTGCGCAATACGGGTTCAATAAGAGTCATGCTGTCGCCTACGCCATCGTCGCCTACCAATGTGCCTGGCTAAAGGCACATTTCCCCGCTCCGTTCCATGCTGCCCTCTTATCTAGTTTCGGAGGGAACGCCGAAAAGGTAGGGGAATCCGTTTCACGGTTGCGGAGCCGAGGTGTTGAGGTCTTGCCCCCACACGTCAACACCAGCGAAGGTATCTTCTCGGTGGCAAAGGGGGGTGCTATTCGGTTTGGATTGGGTTCAATCCGCCACTTCGGAGAAGGAGCCGCGGAGGCGTTGGTGACAGAAAGGGCATTGAATGGACCCTATCCCTCTGTTCAAGAGTTCGTAGAGCGTTGCTCAGATATTGTGAACAAGCGTGCGGCAGAATCTCTAGCTGCTTCCGGGGCTTTTGAAGGGATGGGATTTGATCGTCGACGGCTCGTTTGTGTGATGGAAGATCTTTACAGAGATACGGAACGGAACAAGGGAAACAAGAACCAGTTGATGCTCCTTGAAGAAATGGAAGCGGTTCGTGTTAGGGATCCCAGTGCAGAAGAGTTGGCAGTTTTGCCTAGTGAAGGGGCGCTGGAATACGGTGCACTGGACTGCTTCTTGACAACCGATCCCCTTGGTCAGGAGGGGTTGGCAATTCGGGAGAGAGGGTTGCTGAGTTTGAAAGAGAGTGCCAAAAAGAAGAGCAAGGTGAAAGTGGTGGGATTCCTGAGTGGCTCTTCAATACGCTCCTTTGGAGGGAAGAAAGTCGCTGAAGGGATGATTCAGGATGACACCAACCGTTTTGAATGGGTGATGTTTGGAGATGGTGTTGCCAATCTGGAACGAGATGATCTAGAGAATGGTCTCGTTGTGGCTGAAGGTGTTTTCAAGAAAGGGCGAGATGCGCGCCCTCGTCTCACCATCTCTGCGTTGTGGCCAAGAGGGATTGGAGTTGAGATTCAAAGGAAGAAGCCTTCGCCACCTTTGCCCCCCATTGAGTTGTTCTTACCAAGCAACCTTGACGAAACGGCGTTGGGACAATTGGCAAGACTGGTTCGCCAGATGAAGCCCGGTGGCATCCGTGTAGAGCTCCATTTTGAGTGTGGAGGGAGGTTTGAACTGACCTCTAGAGTTGAGGAAGCATCCCGCCAATCCCTTGTGGATTGGAGCGAATCGCTAAAGTAGAATAAAGCACTAATGGATTCCAGAGATACTCTGTCCAGCGACCATCTTCCTGATGTGCAAGAGTGGTCCGATAGCCGAGGAATTGATATCGAAAAGGTTGGGGTTTCCGAGATTCGAATCCCTCTCCAACTTAGAGAGAAAGGAGGAGGTATCCAGCGCTCTGTGGGGGAAGTGGCCCTCTCAGTAGCTCTCCCTGGGAAATGGAAAGGGACTCATATGAGCCGCTTTACCCAGCTGCTAAATACCTTTACCCAAAACCCTGACCACACCTTTGCCAGCGGTGAAATGGTCGCCTTGGCTTCGATGATGTTGGAGAAGCTTGGTGCCCAACGAGCATTTGTGGAGGTTTCTGTAGACTTTTTTATGAATGTGGAGGCTCCGGAGACTGGTCTTGTAGGTGTTGCTCCTTATGTGGGGCTGATAGAGGTGGAGGTCGTTAGGGAGGATGAAGGAGATTGTCACACACGCGTTTTTACGGGGGTTGAAGTTCAGGGACAGACCTGTTGTCCTTGCTCCCGCGAGATTAGTGACTTTGACCCCAAGACAGGCAAAGGGCGCGGAGCCCATTCACAGCATGGGGATGTCCATATCTTAGTAGAAGCGAAGGCCGGGGAGATGATTTGGTTTGAAGACTTGATTGAGATAGCTATCTCTTCATTATCCGCACCTTCTTACCCCATTCTGAAGCGCATTGACGAGCGTGCAGCAACGATTCAGGCGTATGACAATCCTTGCTTTGTAGAAGATGTTGTGCGGAATGCAGCACTCCAACTACGCTCATTCCCGGGGATAAGTTGGTTTGAAGTAGAAGTCCTCAATCACGAAGTGATTCACTTCCACAAAGCGTTCGCTCGTATCCAAGAAGACGTCACTTAATTCAGTCGTTGCTCTAAACGCCCTTTGCATCTAGAGGATAGTCTATGTTCCGAAGGATCCCTGGGTCATTCACATCCAAATAGTGACGGTTTTGGACGGAGATCCAAGTCCTTAGGGGCGTGTGAGGTTCTTCAGCCATCAAGGAGGGTAGAAGGTCAGCACCGATGCCGATGGGATGACCAGACTTTCCCTTATATTGAGGGCACACAACACCATGAGGAATGAGTTCTTTTTCTATCAGTTGAATTGTCTCCAGCGTGACCAAGGGGTGGTCAATGGGCCACAATAGTACACCTCTTTCTACCTTGCCTAGTGCGTGAATGCCCACCTGGATAGAGCCTGTCCTACCCCTTTCGGGGTGGGGATTATGAATAGGGATAATGGAAGGAGAATCAAGAGCGGAAGTAATGACCTCTATATCTTTCCCCAGTACGAGCACGACCGATTGAAACCCTCCCTTTAGGCAGGTTGCATATAGTACTTCTGCGGCGGGGTTCCCCCCAATGGATGTGAGTGCTTTGGGAGTACCCATTCTTTGGGATGCCCCTGCAGCAAGGATGAGTGCAGCGGTCAATGGTCGCCGCGAAGGCGCATAAGGAGACGTCGGACAAAGACGGGCACCATTCTCTTTCTATAACTAGGTGTTAGACCTACATTCTTCATCGGTTTCACACGTGCATAGGCGCTCTTTGCTATCACTTCAATCGCTTCATCAGTTAGAGGCTCTCCCAGAAAACTCTCAGTGGGCACTTCAATAGGAATGGAATCAACGGCTCCGAGGAAAAGAGATAAGTTAGATAAGTACCCTTCACAAAGTCCCATGGCGCAACCCACGCCAAGTAAGGGAAAATCCCACGCCTCGCGAATTCGGAGTTTGGCATAACCGGTGAGAAGTGTGGGATCATCATGCCATGAGATAGTGGTAAGAATCTCTCCCGGTTTTAGGACCATTCTTCGAATCCCATCTTGTTGGTAAAAGGTGCGCAAGGGTAAAGATCTTTCTCCTTGAGGACCCACAAATGATAGTGTTGCATCCATCGCCATCAACAGAGGAGCCAAGTCGCTTGAGAATGTCGCTACACAACTGTTAGCACCTGGCACGACACGACAGACTGGACCCTCCGCTTTGAGACAAGACCCAACTGTTGCTCTCCAAAACGGGCTTTGATTGAAGAAGTGGCATCGGGTATCCAATAGGAGGTTGCCCCCAATCGTCGCCGTTGTCCGAATCAAAGGGCTAGCCACCACCTCAATCGCCTCTCTTAAGCCTTGAGGCAACGGAGAAAATCCCAAGAGTGAATGGAGCGTTGCCAAAGCCCCAATCTTCCCAGATTCCACATCGTGCAAGGAGGGAATGGACTGGAGAGAGATGAGATGAGGCTGATTGTTGAGACGGTTCTTCCAGTTGGGGAGGAGGTCAGTGCCTCCAGCTAAGAATGAGACGCCCTCTTCTTGATGGAGGGCGGCAAGGTCAACAGCTTCATCAACCGTTGTGGGACGGTGTAGGAGAAAGGGTGGAAGTATCATCGCTTCTTGTCCAAAGCAGCCAGAACCTTGTCTGGTGTGATGGGGAGATGTCGCATTCGGATACCGACCGCATCATGAATCCCATTCCCAATGGCGGGCAGGATGGGCAATAGAGGGCCTTCCCCCGCTTCTTTTGCCCCATAAGGTCCTTCGGGGTCGTTAGATTCCACCAAGAAAACCTCCACTTCAGGGGCATCTGTAGAGGGAATAATCTTATAGTCCAGTAGATTGGCGTTCTCAATGCGCCCCGAGCCTCGGTTATAGTCGAAAGATTCGGTCAATGCTTGGCCCATGCCCATATGGACACATCCCTCAATCTGCCCTTCAACAGCGATTGGGTTTATGGCAAATCCACAATCATGAGCCGCCCACACCTTAGGGACTTTCACAATCCCCGTTTCTGGATCCACATCCACTTCGGCGATGTAGGCACTCATGGAGTAGGACGGTGAAAGCCCAGCTGCAGCTCCCTTATGTGTGCCTCCCATAACGGCTCCCTTTTCTGATTCTTTACCGCGCAAGATCTCCACACGGGGCAAATCAGGATTCAAGTTAGGGGCTTGGTAGTGCCCTTTGCCGTGGAGCGCTCCTGAATCGAAAAGTGCCTCCCGCACCGCATCAACAAACGAGAGTCTGATCGTAGGGTTAGGTGCATATATGACCTCTTCGCCTTCCAGAACAAAACCAGAAGCAGGTTGACCCGTTAGACGTGCTGCACCAGCAACAATCTGTTGAGCTACTTTTTCTGCTGCACGGATTGCTGCGTTACCCGCCATGAAGGTCACACGGGAGGAATAGGACCCCAAATCGATGGGTGATGTATCGCTGTTCTTGGTGTAGACACGAATACGGTTAAGTCCTACACCCAGCCCTTCTGCTACACATTGAGCCAAGACTGTATCAGATCCCTGCCCTATTTCAGCAGCCAAGGAGTGTACAGTAACACCCCCATCAAAATCGACTTTCAGATGGACGGTGCTTTGAGGCATTCGCTCCCAATGAATCGGTAGAGCACTCCCAGAAATGTAGAACCCACATCCGATACCTAGCCCTTTCCCAAAAGGGAGGTTCCCACGGCGCTCGTCCCAACCAGATGCCTCTCTAACGACCTCAATGCACTCCCGAATACCGCAACTGGTGATTCTGAGACCGTTAGGGGTTAAGGAATGGGGCTGCCATGCGTTTTGGAGACGAATAGCGCAAGGATCCATCCCCAAATCCTCTGCGATTTCGTCCAACAGGGTCTCCAACGCATACCTAGAGTTCACGGCACCATGCCCACGCATTGCTCCTGAAGGAGGCTTATTCGTTGTTACGCGGCGACCTCTGTAATCAAAGGAGGGTATCTTGTAAGGTCCCATTGACAAGGCACCGTTGTAATAAGAGGTAATGACCCCAAAAGAACCCCATGCTCCACCATCAATCAGAGCATCTATTTGGAGGGCAGTCAAGTTCCCCAACGCATCAGCAGAGAGTGCCATTTCTGTCTTGGTGGGGTGGCGACCATGGTTTGTGATAAAGAGTTCTTCTCTGTCAAAGAGAATCTTGACAGGGCGACCAGATTTCTTGGCGAGAAGAGCAGCGACCATTTCGTGGGGGAACGGGTCGCTTTTCCCCCCAAAACCTCCACCTACATAAGGGCGAATGACCCGAACCTTGTGCATCGGCAACTCAAATACTTCTGCGAGAGAGCGTTGGAGATAATGGGGTACTTGAGTCGCACTCCAAACAGTCAATCGTCCTTGAGCTGACCAATGAGCAATCGTGGCATGGGGCTCCGTGGGAGCATGGGTAACACCTTGGAAGCGAAAAGAGCCCTTGACCGAAGAACGAGCGTCACGAAATGCCTCTTCCACATCTCCAAAGGACTGTTTGACCTCTTTGAAACGGCTGCCTGGATAGCTGTGCATGGGTTGGATCTTTTCAACGCCATCTTTGAGGGGTTTGAGAGCTTCGTCCATCCTCAATACAGGGGGCAGCACCTTCGTTTTCACCTTGATAAGGGAAAGCGCCTCCAAGGCGATTGCCTCGGTGTCGGCAGCGACTGCTGCAATGCCATCTCCTAAATAGACAACTTTGTCCACCGCCAAAGCTGTTTCATCTTTAGTCATCGGAAGAACACCAAATCGAATAGGCGCATCTGCACCTACGGCTACCGCGTGAACACCAAGTAGATTTGATGCATCCACTACCCTAATAGACTCGATTTGGGCATGTTCGTGAGGGCTGCGCAGAATACGACCAACCAGGAGCCCAGGGAGGGTTATGTCATCGGTGTAAACTGCCTCGCCCGTTACTTTTTCGGCACCATCAACGAGTGGTGTTGACTTGCCAACAATCTCTTTGGATGTCATTCCTTCGCTCTCTCTTTAGCAGAGAGGCGTATCGCCTTGATAATCTTGGTGTATCCTGTGCATCGGCAGAGATTGCCAGAAATCGCTTCCCTAATCTCTTGATCTGTGGGATCTGGATTACTGCGAAGGAAGGCATCGGCAGTGATAAGGAATCCGGGCGTACAAAAGCCGCACTGACTTCCGCCCACTTCCCAAAACAGGCGTTGAAGCGGCGCTAGATTGTTGGGGGTGCCCAAACCTTCAATCGTTGAAATCTCTTTACCCGCTGCCTCCTTTGTCAAGAGCAAGCATGAGAGAACGGGGAGACCATCCACTTGGACGGCACAACAGCCACAAGTACCCATATCACAACCCCGCTTGGTACCTGTTAGACCGAGAGACCGAAGGGTATCCAAAAGGAGGGCATGGGGAGCTAGAGCAACCGTTTTCTGCGCCCCATTGATTGAGAGTGTCATCACTTCGGCTCGGTCCTGTTTTGGAGAAGGAGTTCCCATAGATTCCATTCTAGTCTTATCTAGAATCCTCCTCATGGGATTGTCCTTCCATCGTCGTGTTCTTGAGTGCATCGAAAAGAGAGAACGAGTCGTCGTTGCCCGTTTGGTCTTGGTTGAAGGGCATGCCCCCCAAGAACCTGGAGCGGGGATGATCGTCTTTTCGGACGGAACGATTGAGTTTACGATTGGTGGAGGTCCCTTTGAAGCCAAAGTCATAAGTGATGCCCTAAAGCTCTTTGAGGGACCTGAGAGGATGAAACAGAAGAGTTATTCTCTGACAAGATCATCGCTAGGCATGGACTGTGCCGGCAAAGCGACCGTTCTCCTTGAAGTGGTCTCTCCTCCCCACCGCTTGTTCGTTTTTGGAGGAGGGCATGTGGGAAGAACATTAGCTGCCTCCACAGTCGCCTTGGGGCTTTTTGAAGTGTGGGTCATTGATGATCGGGAAGCGTTCGTCCATCCCCAACGCCATCCCCACTGTCACACCCATTGGGCAGAAAAAGACTGGATAGATGGATTGCCACCTATGGACAGTCAGAGTTTTGTCGTCGTTGCAACGCGGTGCCATCAAACTGACAAGGGGATTGTGAAGGCGCTCGCTTTAAAACGACTGGCATACTTGGGCATGCTGGGAAGCAAGGTGAAGGTAGCTACGATGTGGAACGAACTCGTGATGGAGGGGATTCCCCCTTCCGCCCTAGACCTTATTGATGCGCCAGCAGGACTCCCCATTGGGGGGAAAACTCCCGGGGAAATTGCTGCGAGTATTTTGGCAAAACTCGTTCAAGTGCGCACCCACCTACCCTCCTAGGGGGTAAGATTGGGGCCCAACCAATCCCCCCCCTCGATAGCGATATCGCCATCTGTCAGAATCAGAGTTCCTTCGAAATGCCACCCTTGTTCCACGACACCTCCGCCCCCACATCCAGCGATAACGAGGAGGAGGGTAAGGAGTCGTTTTCTTCTTGAGAGAAAAGGGAGGAAGAGGAGAAATGCCCAAGCGGGAGAGAGAGCTCGGGAAGCGACGATTTTCAGGGTGTCTCCTGATTGGGGGGCAAAGGACTCCCAACTTAAAGACCATTCCTCGGTTCCATGAGCGATGACTGAAGTGAGTAGTGTCTCTTCACCCTCTCGAACTAGGGTAGCAGAGAGAGAATTGAGTTCTTCTCCATGGACAGAACGAACCGTCATTCCACGAAGAGTTAGTGGCGTGCCTTGGATACGAAGAGTTGCAGATAATACGGTTTGGCTCATCCCTTCTCTTAGGGTGAGGCTATCCCGAATGGGTGTGATGAGGAGTCGGGGTGGATAGGACGTTGACAAGGAGAGTTCGTTCGCTGGAAATAGTTGGCGTCGAACGCCTTGGTAGGTCGGTTCCATCACATTGGGGAGTTCCCAACTTGAAAGGGCGTGTCCCTCTCCTAAGAGGTGGATAAGTTCGTGCAGGACAACTGTTTCAAGGTCTAGGGGACAGGAACCATTGGAGGGAGTATGACCATCGGGTAAGCCCTCTACCCAACATGCATTGGGGTCAAAGAGAATATCTGCCTCTTGAACAACTCCTGCCTTATCCCATCTCCAAGTCCTGCCATGGGCATGCCCCGACCCAGGGGAATACGGTCCCCACCCTGCTCTGTTTTTACCATCCCTAATAAACCCAGCACCCCCTGTTGCAGGAACGACGATAACGACGAGCCCTGAACCAGACACAAAGGAGATTCTGCTTGCGGCTCTTTCAAAAGAAGGAAGAAGATCAATCACGCCTCCCTCTACGACTTCAACGATAAGGGGGTCTGTTGAGGGTGGCCAGGTCGCATTTGAGACGGCTAATAGAGAGAGTGAGAAGAAAAAAAACAGAGGGAGTCGTCGCTTCTTCATCTTGTCGAAGCGAGTCGTTTTTTCTCCAGCGTTCCTAAGTAAAGGTAGATGGCTAGTTTAAGCAAGGTGATTCCCCAACCTATGCCCCAGTAAGAGCCTGCATTCATGCGCATAAGACGGTAGGAAACACCCGCCAACATGCCCAACCCCACCGCGGGAACGCCGATGGAGAGCCAAGCAGGGTATACCTCTGCTTCTTCAGGAGGTTGAGAAAGGGGTTGTGCCGGGTTCATTAGGGCATCCAGCCTCATCACCAGCAGACAATCTAGAGGGAATGCCGCGACTTGTGCCAAAGTGACAGCAAAAGGGCTTCCCATAGCGATATGAACACCACCACGGCCCCACCCATTGACGATAAAGTGGAGCGTGAGGGCGTAGAGAATCGTGACGGGAATGATATAGAGATGGCTGACCAACCGTGTGGCAGCTAGATGGGGGGCGTTTGGAGCTAAAGGAAGCGTCGCAAAACGGAGTCCCCCATCCCCATTCTCTGCATATCTCAGGGAATGGAGAAGGGTGGTGCCTGCAAGAATACCGATTGCCGTAATAACGACTGCCAATCCCACGAAGAGATCAATGCTCCAAGTGACTTGGGTTTGAGGAGAAAGAATATGACTCATTTCTCCAGGACGAAACCAACCCATCAAGAGGGGGAGTATCGTGACGATGAGAAGGGGAGGAACGATGCCACGAATACGCTCTTCTCCCCACATATGTCGCCAAAGGAGGAATCCCAGCGCTCCCTTGACGCCCTTTGAACGCCCCCACAGACGACGCTTCCTGACTGGTGTCGTCTTGGATGAGGATGAGAGAAGCCCCCCCAAAGAGTTCAAGGCAGTGGGGAGGAGGAGAGCTGTTGCACCCAATCCAGCCAACGCTGAAAAGAGGTGGGGAAGCCCTCCTCTTCCAGATGCCAATTCACCCAAACTGGCAAACCAAGAAGGGGGTAAGAACCAAGTCAAAGAGTTAGGTTCTGTATTGAGATGGAGGGTTGTTAGATTCGTATGCCCTGTACTAGACCACACAACGAAAAGGGCTAAAACGAGAACCATTACGAGTGAAAGAAGGGATGAGATATGGGGGCGGAGTGGCTTGAAGGTCCAAACACCGCGGTAGAGCAAGACCGTTAGGGACTGGACGAACGCCGCTAACAGCGCAGAGGATAGAAGTAAAGTGACCAGTGTCCCCACAGAACGAAGGAGTTCCTCCATACCAAAGGAGACCCCTCCGAGGTCTCCTTGAATCTGATGCCAAACACCAGGAATGTTGAAGGCAAGTGACCAAGCTGTCCCAAAGAGGAAGAGAACGAAAAGTTTAGCTCTTGCAAAGGAGCCCTTTGGGAGCGGAAGGGAGCGCATGAGGAGATTTCCTTGATGGGCTAAGACGAGATGCCCCATATTCAATGAAGTAAACCCTACAAGGATGAAGATGAGGAGGGATGTGGCGACAAACTGGGTCGTAAAAGCGCTGCCATATTGCCAACTGACGGTAAAGACCCAACCCATCAACCCGAGTCCGACTAGGGGGCCAGCGAATCCAATGAGGTCGCCTGCCTTGGATTCAATCGCTTTCCCTAGGAATCCTGGCATGCCCACCGAAGTGCTCCGACGGAACGAAAGGGCTTCCATATGAAGGAGGGCTCGAAAGGGTGCTGAGAATCTCAAA
>JACNFQ010000012.1 GCA_014384545.1 bacterium
TCCTCGCCCTCCAAATCGGGCATAGCACCCATCCCCAAGATGTGGAGGCTTCGCTGTAATGCCCACCTCATATCAACCCTTGAAAGCGAGGCGATATACTCTTCGATACGAGGGAGTTGAGATTCAACGAAACGAAGAGATTCCTCTAGACCGTCCCACGGAACCTCAAACTGTGTGGCGATACGGAGCGTACGCAGCCAAGGTGCTACCCGCGCCCGAAACTTGGTGTCATTTGTGGTCTTGAGTGGGTTTCGGGCATCACCCACAACGGTGTCAAGCACCTCCAGAATCATCCCTCTCCCTTTGGGAACGAATGGAGGATCAACTTTCATCCGGTGATCCATCGCCATCATGAACTCACCCAGATGTTTATACCCACGCATCCCCATCATCTCCAAATCGATGGGGTTGAGTTTTGGGAGGAGTTCAACGACCCACTTCTGCCCCTTTATCCGTGCCGTTTGAGGCGTAGCAACACCCCCACCACACCCTACCAATAGGAGGGCAAGTCCTACGATCGCTACCCGCCTAAAGCGTCTTGCCAAGCTGTGGCGACCTCTTTCCAATCGGCGACCAATCCATAGTCGCAAACGTCAAAAATAGGAGCGTTCTCATCGGTATTGATAGCGACCACAATCCCAGCGTTTGCCATCCCTGCCCGATGTTGTACAGCGCCCGAAATCCCAAAGGCAAAATAGAACTTAGGGGCAACCTGCCGACCCGTTTGACCCACTTGGTGGGCATAAGGTATCCAGCCAGCGTCTACCGCAGCACGGCTAGCACCCACAGAGGCACCTAACTCCCTCGCCAAAGCACGGAGTAGATCAAACCCTTCCTTTCCACCCAATGCCCGTCCGCCAGACACGATTACATCGGCAGCTGTGATATCTCCTCCACTCCCTTCAGGTTTGGAAACCTCCAAAGTCTCTACACCCACAAGGGAAGGCACCTCTACGACCTCTACGACAGGTTCTGTTGCCGGTAATCCCTCTCCCTCCATCTGCCCCGTCAAGAAGAGTGCCGCACCACCAGATACTTCCGAGTGAAACCGAACTTTGCCCCCCATCCCCTGTTTGCTCAAAACCCAAGCACCAGGACCCCCCTCTAACGAATCGCAACCCGACACAATCCCTGCCCCACAAAGGGCAGCCCATCCCGCAAGAAGAGTTCGTGTCGGTGCATCGTCCGCACCGATCAAGAAATCCTCCCCATTCCACCGTTCTGCCATCATCCTAGAAAGAGCCAATGGGTCATCCCCATTCAAGTGGACTACGGTAGGCAATCCCACCTCTCCAGAAACCCCCTCTCCCCACCATATCACCCCGTCAGCATGGGAGATCTTTGCTAGGCGGGAAAGTCCCTTAACATCCGCATCCTTGTGGGCGAGAATATATGGTGCCATCAGAGCCCCTCTCCCTTCAACGCAGCCAATAGGTCGCCTAGCGCTTCTGCCCCACCTAGAATCTTCTTTTTCCTAGCTTGTTCTGGGTAGGTCGTTTCCACCACCCTCCCCCTCAAGCTCCAATCCAAATCTGATTCAGTCAGACCCAAGCGGTCAGCATCAACTGTCGTTGCCTCGGGCGCCATCAGAATAGCCATCACATCCGCAATGCGTGGTTCGGAAACCGTTTTGAACACCGACACCACGGCGGGGGTCTTTACCTGCACCTTTGCTTCAAGACCTCCTCTCCGTTGCCACAAAACTAGGGTCTCTCCTAGAGACTCAAACTGAGTCACATTACCTACATACGCCCACCCCAAGAGGGCTGCAACCGCTGGAGGAACCATCCCGCTCTTTCCATCTGCTGATGACGCCCCCATAAAGACGACCTGTGGATCGATTATTTGGACAGCTCCCGCCAACGCTCTTGCCGTGAGTGTGATGTCTGCCCCAGCCAAACGGTCATCCATCAAATGCCACGATTCCGCACACCCCTTGGCAACGAGATCCTTGAGCATCTCTTCACCCGCCGCCGGCGCCATTGTGGCGACGGCGGCTTCGCCACCTACAGCCTCGGCCCACAAGGCGGCAAGTTCCACAGCTGCCTCATCATCCGGGTTGACTCCTCCTTGGACTCCTTCCCTCTTTAGACACCCCTTATCATCTATTCCCACCTCTGTCGTAGAGGGGACCTGTTTTGCGAATGCTAGGCTTTTCATCCATCCAACTCCTTGCGTAGTTCTTCAGGGATGTATTGGTCAATAGATGGGATGTACGCATCCAAGAACGCATATCCTGTCGCTTCCCTTGCCAAGTGACGACTTACCACCAACCTCTGCACTTGGTTTGTCCCTTCGTAGATTTGGGTAATCTTCGCATCTCGCATATATTTCTCTACAGGAAAATCCTTCATAAACCCATACCCACCAAAGATCTGAACAGCTTGGACGGTGACCCACATCGCTGTATCAGTAGCAAAGAGTTTTCCTTGGGCTGCCATCTTGTTTGCTTTTGCTTTGAGACGGGGGTCTTTGTCGGCAGCATCAATCGCACGCGCCGATTCATAGACCAACTGTCGAGCCGCCTCAATCCGAGTGGACATATCAGCTAACAAGAAGCCCAATGCTTGATGTTTGTTGATGGGTACCCCAAACTGCACACGCTTAGAGGCAAACCTTGAAGCGTACTCAAAGGCGCCTTGTGCCAATCCCAGCGCCTGTGCCGCCACGCCTGGGCGAGCATGGTCCAAAGTCTCCATCGCAATCTTGAAACCCATCCCTTCCTTTTGACCCAAGAGATTCCAAGCGGGTACACGGCACCCCCTGAAGTTCAGTTCAGCGACTGGGGCACACCTGATACCCATCTTGTCTTCAAGTTTCCCAACCTCAAAACCCGGCGTTCCCTTTTCGGCAACGACAGCAGAAATAGCCCGTGCACTTCCCACTTTTGAGGGATCAGAGACGCCAAAAATGGTGTAAAGGTCGGCTACACCCCCATTGGTGTTCCACTTCTTATCGCCATCAATGATGTATTCGTTGCCATCCTTGAGCGTCACCGTGCGCAAATCACTAGCGTTAGAGCCTGCTACTTTTTCGGAGAGACCAAAAGCGATCAGTTTTTCGCCTTGGGCAATCTGGGGCAACCATTTTTCCTTCTGTTCATCTCTCCCCCCCAGAATAATGGGATAGGAACCCAAAGCATTGACCGCATACATCACACCCACACCACCACATGCCCGGCTTAGTTGTTCCACCGCCAACACCAGATTCAGATTCCCTAACCCCTCTCCGCCAAACTCCTTGGGTATCCAAATCCCCAATAGCCCCGCATCGGCCATCGCTTCCTTGACAGACCAAGGGTATTCCTGTTTTTGGTCAAACTCGGCTGCAACGGGTCGGACACTCTCTTCGGCAACGACTCGTGCCCGTTCCTGAACCTCTAGATTGATCTTATCTAACATCTCTTACCTCCAACTATACTCTCCTAAAAACCAAACATCCATTATGCCCCCCAAAGGCAAAGGAGTTGCTAAGAGCGACATGGACCTCTTTCTCGCGAGGAGTACAGGGAACATGGTCCAAGTCACACTCTGGGTCGGGGCTGTCAAGATTGATGGTAGGGGGAATAAATCCTTCCTTGATAGCCAAAATGCAAGCTGCTGCTTCAACGGCTGCAGCAGCACCTAAGAGATGTCCATGCATACTCTTCGTACTCGAAACGGGAATCTCCTTCGCCACATCACCAAAAGCCTTATGGATAGCCGTGCTCTCCATTTTGTCATTGTAGGGCGTGCTGGTCCCGTGGGCGTTGATGTAATCCACAGCGCCCTTCGGAATCTGAGCGTCCTCCAGTGCCAACCGCATCGCAGCAGCAGGTGCTTCCCCATCAAGATTAGGTGCTGTAATATGGTGGGCATCACTCGTAGCACCAAACCCAGCCACTTCGGCCAACACTTCAGCTCCCCTCGCTTGAGCGTGCTCTTGGGATTCCATCACATAGACCACCGCGCCTTCGCCCATCACAAAACCTTCTCTATCTCTATCAAAAGGTCGACTCGCTTTGGTGGGGTTATCGTTGTACCCCAATGCCAACGCTTTCATGTTAGAAAACCCAGCTACCGAAACAGGCGTTATCGCCCCCTCGGTACCCCCTGTTACCATCACATCTGCCTTTCCCCAACGGATCAAGTTGGCAGCATCTCCCATCGCAATTGCACTGGTGGCACAGGCAACAACGGGTGCCGAAGAGTACCCCTTTAGCCCATGGAGAATGCTGATCCAACCCGCGGCGATATTCGTGATGTTTTTGGGGATGTAATAGGGGCTTACGAATCGAGGACCCTTCTTGTTGATTTTCGCTATCTGGGTTTCATGTTCCCACAACCCACCAATTCCGCTACCCACATTGACACCCACCCTGTAAGGATCCTCATTCTCGATCTGTAAACCAGCATTCTCAACCGCTTCATGAGCTGCCCAAACCCCAAACTGGCAAAACCGATCCATCTGCCGAGCCTGTCTGGGGTCGATGCGGTCGGTTCCATCCCAATCCAACACCTCTGCGGCAATCTGGCATCTGTAGTCACTCGCATCAAATCCTGTAATAGGACCTGCCCCACTTTTCCCTTGACGAATCCCGTCCCACAGAGCTTCAGTGCCCTTCCCAAAAGGTGTAATTGCCCCGATGCCCGTAATAACGACCTTCGTCATGAAAAAGACATGCCCCCATTGATTTCAATCACTTGCCCCGTAATAAAAGCACCCGCATCCGAAGACAACAACAACGCCATAGGGGCAACTTCATCCACAGCACCCATCCTTCCTAAAGGGATGTTGTCTAAGAAGTATTTCCTGATCTTGGGGTCTAGGTTCTCGGTCAATTCGGTCTCTATGATACCCGGAGAGAGGGCGTTGACCGTGATGTGCTGGGGTGCCATCTCTCGGGCAAGCACCCGCATAAGCCCCTCTAATCCTGCCTTACTAGCGGCGTAGTTTGCTTGCCCAGGACCCCCCACGGCGGCACTGACACTAGAAAGGAACAAGATGCGTCCATAAGGGCTCTTCATGAGGAGGCGTCCAGCATTCTTTGCCACATAAAAAGCACTATCTAAGTTTGATTGGAGCACTCGGCTCCACTTCTGTGGACTCATGAATAGTGCGGCGGCATCATCTCGAATCCCTGCTGAATGGACCACGATATCCATCCCTTCCATCCAAGCACCTGCCTCCTTGACCACCTTGGCAGCGATTTCAGGCTGCGCCAAATCTCCCCCAAAACAGTTCGCTGTTATCCCTTCTTTTTCAAGACTATCTACAGCTTCTTGGGCTCGCTCTGCATCAGACCGATACCCCAAAGCAACTATAGCCCCATGAGTACCAAGAGCTTGGGCAATAGCGAAGCCTATTCCCCGAATCCCCCCCGTAACAAGAGCCCGCCTCCCCTTCAGATCAAATCGATGACTCATTCTAGGAATCCTACGGCTAAAGGTGGTGCCTCAAGGTGGCATTTCGGTCTTGAATCCTCCCGAGGAGCCATCCCTGCAACGACCTTACCAGGCCCCACATCCAACCATACATCCCCCGGTTGGGTAGCGACTGTCTCCATATTCTGAACCCACTGTACCGCTCCCACGATTTGATCCACCAAACATCTCCTAATCTCGTCGGGTTCTTGGGCGTGCCATCCCCCTGTCGCATTCGAAGCTACGGGCCATTGGGGAGGGGTAATTTCTACACCTGACAAAGCGTCCGCCATCCTTTCGGCTACAGGTTGCATAAGCGGGGAGTGGAAAGGGGCGGAGACAGATAGCGGGACGGCACGGCGGAATCCAAAAGAGGGAGCGACTGAGGTGGCTCGCTGGATCGATTGGGCATCTCCTGAAAGCACCGTCTGAACAGGAGTATTTAGGTTGGCAGCGACCAAACACCCGTCTTCACTTGCCTCCCCCAAGAGTGCCTCTACATCCCCCTTACCCAAGAGAGCGACCATGCCCCCTTCTCCATTAGGCACTGCCTCTTGCATCGCTTGCCCCCGCACCCGCACCAGGTGAAGGGCGTCCTCGTAAAGGAAAGAGCCCGCTGCACATAGGGCGGTGTATTCCCCTAGAGAGTGCCCTGCAGCCGCCACAGGTTCCAACCCCGCCGATGTCCATAAATCATGGAACGCCATCCCCACCGCTAGGAGTGCTGGTTGGGCATTGGCAGTAAGAGTTAGTTCGTCAGCTGGACCTTTTGTAACCAACGCTGAAAGGGAAAACCCAAGCACTTCATCGGCAATCAGAAGCCTCTCCCACGCTTGGGGGTTCCCATGAAAAGCGTCTGCCATTCCGGGCTTCTGGGCACCCTGTCCTGGATAAAGAAAGAGTCCTTTCATCCTTTCCATTTCGTAAGAATCGAGCCCCAGGCAAATCCAGCCCCAAAACTGGACATGAGGACCCAGTCGCCATCATTGATCAACCCATCGTTGAGGGCATCGTTTGTCAATAGACCGATCGTGCCATCAGTGGTATTCCCATACTTAGTGATGTTGATGGGTGCTTTGGCTGGATCTAGCCCCAACCGCGACCCTATAGACTCTATCATTCGACCATTCGCCTGATGAAAAAGGTGGCATCCAATATCATCTACAGGGTCCAATTCGTTTCGTGAACAGATCTCTTCCACGATACCAACAAACTTGCGGATTCCATATTTGTAGACTTCGCGCCCATCCATCTTGATGTAGTGCATTCGGGCGTCCACCGTTTCATGGCTTGGAGGGTTTAGAGAACCACCCCCTGGCATGTTCAAGTAATCCCCTTTTTCACCATCAGAGCCTAAAAGGATGTCATGAATGCCATACCCTTCTGTATCTGCTTCTAACAAGAACGCACCTGCCCCATCACCAAAAATAACCGCTGTAGAGCGATCCGTGAAATCCACGATAGAAGTCATATCATCCCCACCTATCACCAGTACCCGGTTATGTATCCCAGATTGAATGAACGCCGCACCTGAAGAGAGAGCATAAAGGAACCCAGGGCAAGCCGCAATCACATCCATCGCTCCAGCGTTCTTTGCGCCCAATGCGGCTTGGACAAGATTAGCCGTATTGGGAAAGATCATGTCTGGCGTAACGGTGGCAACGATGATCATGTCCAAGTCTTTGGGGTCCATTCCCCGCTTATCTAGTGCTCTTTGAGCCGCTGGGATACATAGCTTGCTCGTCGTCTCTCCAGGGGCACTTTTTCGCCGCTCTTGAATCATCGTCCGTTCCTGAATCCACGCATCATTCGTATCCATGATTTTAGAGAGGTCGTCGTTCGTTACGACTTTTTCGGGGGCGTAAGCACCCACTGCGGTAATACAAGCCCGTCTCATTCGTGAAGACCCCTTTCAACCATGATTTTCATTCGTCTCACGGCATGGAAAATCGCCTTGGCACTGCTGGAGCCGTGACAGATAAAGAAAGCACCCGTTAACCCCAACAAGGGTGCCCCGCCATACTCGGCATAGTCCACACGCTTTCGTGTAGCAAGAATAGGTGCATTGAACGTCCCTTTTAGCCAAGGCGCCCACCATTTCCCTGCAAGGGCTTCGCGGGTTTCTATACCAAAAAACCGAAGCATTGCCGAACCAAATCCTTCAGCAAACTTGAGAATGATATTCCCCACAAAGCCATCACAAACGACGACATGGACACCTACGCCACCTCCCAATGCACGCCCCTCAACATTCCCTACAAAGTTCAACCCCTCTTCTTGAGCAAGTAGATTGTACGCTTCGCGTGTTATCTTGTCCCCTTTCCCTTTTTCGCCCCCAATATTTAGCAATCCCACTTTGGGGTTTGCTTCTCCCGACCAGTTCTCGTAAAACGCCGAACCCAAGTGGGCAAACCCTACCAAGTCGGCAGGGGTGGTATCGGTGTTTGCCCCCACATCTAAGAGAAATGCAGGTGGATGCCCCATGGGGAGGAATGTGCCCAGGACAGGGCGCCCCAAACCTGCTCTCTTTAGGTGTCGGCTTGCCAGCACCACGGCGGCTCCCGAGTTGCCCGCTGTGGCAATACCTTGTGCTTTCCCCTCTGCCACCAACCGTATAGAGACTTCCATGGATGTCTCTTTATCTTTACGCAGGGCAACGAGTGCTTTGTCGCCCATCCCGATAACAGTAGGTGCATGGACGACGGAGATGTGGTGCGCCTTAGCACCTTGACCATCCAGACGAGACTTGATTTCTGTTTCGTCACCCACCAGGATGATCTCCACCCCAAGAGAATGGGCATTGAGCGCCCCACGCACCACGGTATCAGGGGCGTTATCCCCTCCCATGGCATCTAAGGCGATCGTTAGTGTCAAAACAAGAAGCAGACTCCAGCCCCAACGGGAGTCGAACCCGTGTTTCCACCTTGAGAGGGTGGCGTCCTAGGCCACTAGACGATGGGGCCGTGCCTTCGGGCTATCCTACCATTCTTGCTCAAGTTAGACTACCCTTATGACCTCCACAGAAGACGAGAACAAGAAGATAAATAGGCGGAAGGACGCCTACTCAAAAGAAGCACGCCTTATCCATGGCGAGATGGAGACACCTGTATGGGATTACAGCCACAATGTCGTTCCTCCTCTTTCTGCAAACAGTACGTTTCGATTGGATTCATCGACTCGGGGCAATATGGGATTTCTGGAATATGCCCAAGAGAGTGCGGGAGAGACAGAAGGACGCCCCATTTTCATCTATGACAGGCTAGAGGAACCCACGGCGATGATGTTAGAGAACCGTCTTGCCGAGGTAGAGCAAGGTGATGCGGCGTTGGTCTTTGCGAGTGGGATGGCTGCGATTTCCACTTTGGCTTTATCTCTTTTGAAGCAAGGCGAGAACATCGTCAGCCACCCTACCCTTTATGGGTGTACTGATTCCCTTTTCCGAGAATGGTTGCCCCGATGGGGCATTGAGGCACGCCGTGTTGATATGAATGATCTTGAGGCAGTGGAGAGTGCGTGCGATGATTTGACCCGCCTCCTATATCTAGAAACCCCTCTCAATCCCACATTGGACCTCATGGACATAGACGCTCTTTCTGGGTTGGCAAAACGGCTCAACGAGAATCGATCCCCAGAAACCCAGATTCGTGTAGCGGTGGACAACACTTTCCAAACACCTTGGGGTCAACGCCCGCTTTCCCTTGGTGCGGACATTGTGGCTCATAGTTTGACGAAGGGGATTGCGGGTTTTGGAACAGATACAGCGGGTGCTTTGGTTTTTGGTGAGGATTTAAAGAACGACCTCTTGGTAGCAAGGAAAGACTTAGGGGGCATGCTTAGCCCCAGGGCAACTTGGCATATTCTTACCTATGGGATTAGCACATTGGGGGTACGGTTCCAAGCTCAACAATCTTCGGCGGGAGAAGTGGCAGCTTACTTGGAGAGACATCCCAAGGTGTCATCCGTAAGGTGGCCAGGGTTGGAGAGTTTCCCCCAAAAGGAGCTGGCGAGGCGGCAGATGGTGGATTCTGATGGAGCGTTTTGCCCCGGGTTCATGATCTACTTTACTTTGAAGGGAGCGTGCGATGACACCATTGGGCAGCGATTCGTTGATTCCGTAGCGGAAGAAGCGTATGCTATAACCCTTGCCGTCTCGTTAGGGAATATCCGTACCTTGATTGAATGCCCCTATTCAATGACCCACGCCTGCGTGCCCGAGGATGCCAAAGGTTCAGTCAGCCTTACACCTGGCGGGATTCGCCTTTCGGTGGGGCTAGAAAGCCCTAGAGACCTCATTAGAGATCTTTCTGTCGCTCTGGATACCTTATAGTTCACCCCTTACATCCCCAAAGTCGCGGGCTTGTCTTACATCCCCAAAGTCGCGGGCTTGTCCTCTACCTCCATTTGCTCCCTCCGCTTTCCATCGCTATAATGGGCATAGTTGAAGAAAGGGAGACAACTAAATGAAACGATTGGGTGAGTTACTTATAGAAAAAGGCCACCTGACACAAGAAAAGTTGACTGAAGCGTTGCAGGCTTTACCTCGTTCGGGTCGTCGATTGGGTCTCCTTCTCGTTGAAAAGGGCTTTGTTAGCGAAGAACATGTCCAAGAAGCTCTGATAGAGATTACGGGCAAGAAGACGATGGATCTTCATGAGGGGGAAGAGGTCGTTTTTGAGGAGGGGGGAGTCAAGGTGCTCCAAACTCTCGTTACTTACCAAGATAAGGCTCTTGTGATTCAAGGCACCTCAAGTGCTCGCCGCAAGACGACCTTCGCTACTCAAAGAGTATCCCATCCCTTGGCTCCCAAGGGCCCCCTCTTCCTCTTTGGAGGCATTGGATTGGCTGCCTTGATGACTTTTGGCAGTCTGATGATGAATAAGGATGGTGATATCAACATCGCTTGGTCTGTCCCAGGGCTTCTCTTGGCTGTCGTGGGTATTGTGGTGGGACATATGAAGGTCGAGGCGTCCTACCCACGGTATCATGTCAATCTCTACGACCACGGACAGCCTGGACCCAAGCTTATTACGAGTACAGATACGGCTTTCTTAGATCGTATCGTAGTCGCTATCAACAAAGCTGTGTCGGATTACCCTGACTGGCAAGAGCACGGAAAGTTCAAGTTATCCGAAGAGGAGATTGCGCGTGCTCGAGCAGCCCGAGAAGCAGCCCTGAGAGGCGAAGACCTCCCTCCGCCACCCGCACCCTAATACGAGCTCTATTCCTTTTCTAGTCGGGAGAGGGGACCTCTCCGAAAAAGAGACCTTCACGTGTGCCCAGCAAGATATGACGCGTTCCATCATCTGCCACCAAGACCGCGTGGCTTTCGCTAGCGATAAGCCAAACCATCCGTTCCCAAGCACCATTCCTAGGCCCCCAAGTTAGTACAGTCTCTTGGTGGCTACTGAACAAAGCGACAGGTTCTTGGGATTGGGGATCCCATGCCGCAGCACACCACGAAGCACCCATTCCTAGTTGATCGTTGCCAGTCCACCCTTCACCCGTCCATTTATCAAACTGCACCCTCCCCATGGCGTGTAGACAGAGACCCTTTGGAGCATCGCTTGCCACCACGGTTGCCCCCGAGCGAATATTTCCGGCCCGGGTGTAGCAAGGGGAAAGTTCCCTAAGTTCCCCACCAGGAATCTCCTCCTGCCACGATTGAACACACCCCACAACAGGCTCCCTCATCATCACAGTCACCAACAGACGCCCATCCGACAAGACAGCATCATGTTCTACAGTTAAGTGGGCTTGGGTTGTAATGAGATCCATCTCCCAAGGTTCCTCAGCCGAAGCCCTATAGAGCCTCCTGAGTTCCCCATCCCCTGTTTGGTACACGATCCATCTCTTATTCTCATCAGTCAAGATATGAGTCCAAGGGCGGTCGGGAGGAGGGTTAGAGGGCGCTTCTACCCCCACTGCCTTGGTGAACTCAACCAACGCATGAGGGGATGCCCACGACCAATCGGTGGATACGACTTCGTTCTCCCAACGAGACAAACTACCTCCACCCGTCAGAGCTAGCCCTGCGACCGCAGGAGACGAAGTGACCTCAATCAAATGGATCGTTCCTCTATCCCTATCCAGATAAGTGATTGTGATACCTGTTGAAGTCTCGGTAGCAGAGATGCCAGATACATCCGAACCTTCACCCAAAGTGGTCGTCACCCATTCCTCTCCATCGGGGCAGGACAGACCGATCCCTGTATGAGCTTCACCAGGTTTGGGGTTGATCCCATGGACTGCACAGATACGGTTTCCCTCCTTATCCTCAACCAACGAGTGCGGTGCCGTATGCCATCCTTTCCAGATTTGGACGAGAGCGGGAGGACTTGCCAAAGCGGTCGCTCTTCGTTCACCATTCTCAATCACCTTAGGAATCAGCGTCATAAGGAGCCACCCCAAACCGATACCACCACCAACGACCATGACCCACTTCAGGATGGGATTCAGGTGCAGGGGTGCTGTATCAACCCCCCCACTCTCACTAATACCTATAGGTAGAGAATCCGAGGGCACTGCAGCAATCACAATGCGCTTGCTTTTTTCCCAGATATCCTTCTCATAATGGGCAAATCCATATCCCTTCGTAAGGACCATCCCTTTCCTCAAGAGTCTTAACCGATACCCTTGTGCACTTACCGTCTCTAAAGTCCAATCAAACCGGCATCTTGGGTTCGTTTGTTTCAGCGTGT
>JACNFQ010000010.1 GCA_014384545.1 bacterium
AGCCTCCCAGATGATGAGGAGGGCTAAGACGAAGTTGCCAGCCCCCACAACCAAGACCCCATTTCCCTTCCCCCAGAACGCCATCACTCGTTCCCCTGACTACTCGTTACCAGATTGGGCAAGGTCTCAAAACGGTCTAGACGACCTACAAAGATCGGGGGGGGCTTTTTAATGTGCTATACTCGGGCACATGAGGTTTATCTTTGGCATGGGGTTCTTGGGCCCTGTTGCTGGATTGCCGGCTCTCGTTGGCTTGCTGTGGGTTTCCCCGCTGGGATTAGGTGGTGCGATGCCTGGGCTTGGAGAAGAGCCCTTTCCCTCTTGTCCTGGAGCGATTCTCTTCTTGGGGTGCGACGGTGCCGATTGTCCGGGACCGCCTTGCTCTACCCCTGAGAACATCTCCTTCAGCAACTGGTGGGTGGTGGGATCGGCGGATTGCTGCACCGGCCCCTTTCAGTCCTGTATGCGTGAACGAGTGAGAATCGGTGTCACAAGGTCTTGCGTCCCACAATTGGGCTCTGGTTGTGGACTCCCCTGGCAGGATTGCCGGATCACGGGGGGAACAGAAGAGACCACATATGACAAGTGGATCCAGACGTGGACCGTCTGCGGCCCATTGGAAGGGTGGGCCGACTGTCCTGGGGATTGCCAAGAGAATCTCTTCTCGGAGGAACCAGCGGGCAACGCCAACCAGATCACTTGCCATCACTGCGATGGGCCGTGCTGCTCCTCGACGCTTGATCCCAACCTCCCGGGAGGATAGATGATGTTTAGAGACAATGAACTTTATCCCAGCCAGTGGCTGACTGCCATTCCCCTCTGTGTGGTTCTCGGCGCCGCTTGGTGGGGATGTGTTCCCTCCTTCTCTCAAGAGGAGGCCAAACAGGACGTCTTGACCTCGGCCCTGCCCAAAGAGAAAGGCGGGATCTGCGACATTGTGGCCAATCCCCCCTGCGCCTATCTCCAGCCAGGCTTTGATCTGGACGACCCCGCCGCCCGGCGGATGGTTGGCAACCTCAACACCCTAGGCTTGGCATTCCGCACCGCCTACCAGTGGGCACCGACCCCCGGGAACGCTGATGGGTTTGCTGCAACCTACGAGTTCGGGGCGGTCAACCTGTGGGATCCCTACCGGGATGCCCCAGCCGTTCTGCGGGATGGCCGCCCTCCTGACAACGCCGCCGGGGGAACCTACTGGCTCTGGCAGGATGGGAACTGGTGGTGGGCAGGGGGGGTGACAGCGGGAGCCACATTGGAGGTGGTCTTGGGCAGCACCGCCCCGAACGGTCATATCCCCAGAATCGCCCGGCAACTTCAGGCACAGGGGATCTTGCCTGAGGGTCAGCCGGTGCCTGAGGCTCCAGCGTTCCAGGATCGTGAGGGAATGGAGGATGCCTTAGCTTTCTGCAGGATCCTGAGGCGGGTGGGTGAACACGCCGATCCTGAGGCGTGGGCGTTCACCTATCCGGGTGGTAGCGACGGTGTGGGGTCCCCTCTGGATCTGGAGGACCTGAAAGCCTACTGGTGGCTCTGGGATCATCAGAGCTTCCTCCACGGGGCACCGGGATCCTTGGTGGACTTGATGGTGTCCCCGCGGGGCGGGGGAGCCGCCCCGGTCTGCTGGACGCAGGACGGCACGGCTTGGGAGGGGGGGAGAGACGAGGAGGAACGGGTGGACCTGGCGGATTGGGCTAGCGAGGTCATGGAGGAGAAGGAGATCGAGCATTAGGGTCTCGCTTTGCCCAATAGGGGTGCCACTCTAGTTCACCTTCTTCGGCAGACACCATTCCTCCGGGGAACAAGCACCTGTTTTCTGGGGCAATTGGAGTCGCTCCAACCCCCATTGGCGATGTGGCAGGGCGCCGAGAACCATCCCAGATAGCCCCGAAGGGCAGCTCTCAGCCCCGGTCGCCAAGGTCTCAAAACGGTCTAGACGACCTACAAAGATCGGGGGGGGGGGCTTTTGATGTGCTATACTCGGACACATGAGGTCTATCTTTGGCATGGGATTCTTGGGTCCTGTTGCGGGATTGCCGGCACTCGTTGGCTTGCTGTGGGTTTCCCCGCTGGGATTAGGTGGTGCGATGCCTGGGCTTGGAGAAGAGCCCTTTCCCTCTTGTCCTGGAGCGATTCTCTTCTTGGGGTGCGACGGTGCCGATTGTCCGGGACCGCCTTGCAGCGAGGCGGGGGAAACGGGAGCCTCCAATCCCCCATGGGTGGGCAATGTGGACTGTTGCCAGGGTGGCGGTGTCTGCATGAAGGCAAAGTGGCGTTTCACCATCGGGCAGAGATGCGATGCCTTCCAAGGATCCGACTGTGGTTGGCTTTGGTCGTGCGAGATTACGGGTGGCACTACCCAAAGCCACCCGGATTCCTTTTACCGCTATCATGTCAATTGCTTCACATGTCCCGATTTGGAGTGCCAGGCGAACATCACTGAAACGGAGTCAAACCCCAATGCGGGAACGATCACTTGTTATGACTGAGATGGACCCTGTTGTTCCTCCACGTTTGATCCGGATCTCCCAACGGGATGATCACCGAAATGGTCCGGCAATGGACAAGGAGGCAGAAGATGATTAAGACAAGGAGGCAGAAGATGATTAAGAGGATAGGAAGCCTTGGATTCGGGAAGATCTGGTTTCTCCTGCTAAGTGGCTTCCTTTCCCTTTCCGCTGCCGGGTGCGTGCGCCCCCAACAGGACGGGGAGAGTCCCTCCGGTGTTTTGACCTTGGTGGCACGAAGTGAAACTAGGGTTGGGGAGATGTGCAAGATTGAAACCAACCCCCCTTGCGCATTCAAGCAGGAGGCGTTCAATCTGGACGACCCCGCCGCCCGGCGGATGGCGGGAAGTCTGACCACCCTGAGTTTCGCTTTCAGGGGGGCGTTCGAATGGACGGTCCCACCGGTCAATGCGGGTGGTTTTATGGCTACCCCTGAATTCCAGGCACTCAATCTCTGGGATCCGTATTCCGGTCGCCCGGCTATCCTCATGGATGCGGACCCCGCAGATAAGGGGTTGGTCGGGGAATACCATCTTTGGCAGGATGGAGAGTATTGGTGGGGTTCCGCCACAACTCGTGGAGGAACCTTGAGGATTGTCCTTGCGCCCTATTCCCCTCAGGGCATTGCCCGGCTTGCTCCTGGCGAATGGGAGAGCCCCTCGATTCCGTCCCAGAATGCCGAGGGGTTCACGCCCCCCATTGGCATGAAGAAGATCCTCGCCTATTGCAGAATCCTAGATTGGGTGGGGCAACACGCGGATCCCTCCAACCCACACCTGTATTCCTATCCCGGTGTGGCCGAACACGTTTCCCCACCGGCAGACTTGGAGGACCTGAAGGGCTATTGGTGGCTGTGGGATTCCGAGGCGATGCTGACCGCCGCCCCCCTTGCCTTGGAAGATCTCATCTTCGCCCCTTCAGGCACTGCTGTCCGACCCGTTTGCCGAACCGAAAAGGGATCTGTATGGCACTGGGGGACTAGGGATGAAAGGACCTTCTATGCGGACTGGGCCAGCGAGGTTACGGAGGAGAAGGGGATCGAGCATTAGTTAGCCCCCCGCAAGACCCCCACGGCTTCCCAGATGATGAGGAGGGCAAGGGCGAAGATGACAGCGCCCACACCCAATGGACCCCATTGTCCCTTCCCCCAAAACACCAACAACTTGACGACCATTGCCCATAGTGTCATCGTGAACATCAAGATCATGGGCCAATAGGTCCATCCACTGGGGCGTTTTCGTTGGACAAGCCATGCGGTCACCACAAGGAGGGCTAACCCACCCAGCAACTGGTTCGTCGTCCCGAACAACTGCCATAGAAGAAGTCCTGCCGGCACCATCTCTCCCGATTCGTTGGGCATTTTCAGGAAGGCGAAGAAAGCGATGGCGACAACGGCTACGATGCTTGCTGTCCACTTGTTCCTTAGGGATGGTGTTCCATATGCTGTGCCAATCTCCTCAATGTTGTAGCGCAACAGACGGGTGGCACTGTCTAATGTCGTCATCGCAAACGCAATGACCACGACCGCGATGAATGTTTTGGCAAACTCCAAGTCCAATCCTGTCCGTGCAATGAATGCCCCTGCACCTTCCACAAAGGAGCGTAGGGGAACCCCTTTGGCATTGATCGTTGCCCAGTTCTGGTAGTTCTCGTTCCAGAAGTCTGCACCGACACCCGCTGTGCACGCCAAGATAACGAGGACAGCCAACGCTCCTTCCATCAGCATCGCACCATACCCCATCATCTGGCTGTCGGTTCGGCACTTCAGTTGTCGGACGGTAGTGCCGCTGGAAACGAGGGAATGGAACCCCGAGCACGCCCCACATGCGATGGTGATGAAGAGGAACGGAAAAAGGCTGGGTGCCCCCGCCACACTTTGGACGGCAGGGGCTACCATCTTGAACTCGTCTGCCCCCATTAGCAAGCCGACAAGAATCGCTCCCAACGAGAGGTAGAGTTTGTATGAGTTGAGGTAATCCCTTGGTGTTAGAAGTAGCCAAATCGGAAGAACACTAGCAAGAAGGGCATAGATAAGGAGGACGGTAATCCACCCATGGGCATTGCTCCATAGGATGGGGAATTTGATACCTACGAGGATAAGCCCAAGATTGAGAGAGACTCCCACCCAAGAAGCGATCCCCAAGGGAACGCCCCATCTCTTGAGAGCTGTGCCAAAGAGCATTGCCAAGACAATCAACCCAAAGACAGGGATGACGACCTTGGGGTAGGCGATGAAGAGCCCCGCGATAAGTATCGCAAAGACGCCCATCGCCAAAGCCAGGAGAAAGAAGATGATGACCAGAAAGAGGTTTTTCGCTCTCCTCCCCACAACCCGTTGGGTAATCTCACCCATACCACATCCCTTGAACCCAAGAGATGCAGCCAATGCCCCGAAGTCGTGGACGCCCCCCACAAAGATGCTCCCAAAGACGACCCACAAGAGAGCGGGCAACCATCCCCAAACGACAGCGATAGCGGGACCCACAATAGGACCCAAACCCGCAATGCTGGCAAACTGGTGTCCGAAGAGCACCCACCGGTTGGTGGGGACGAACTCCACGCCGTCGTTCCGCTGGACTGCGGGGGAGGGCTCCAGATTCGTGATCCCGAAGATGCGCTCCCGCAAGAACCCACCATAGAACTTGTAGGCGATTCCTAGGAGGGCAAAGGAGCCCACAGCGAGACTTGCAGCATTCAAGCCTTTAGTGCGGAAAGGAGAGTGCTTACGACGCGCTCTTGCTGGGCGGGGGCGATCTCGGGCCAGACGGGGAGGGAGAGGACCTCCCCCGCCAACCTCTCGGCTACCGGGCAGGAAGGGAACCTGTCGCCGAAGACGGGGAGCCGGTGGGCGGGGATGGGGTAGTAGACCATCGTGATGACGCCGGCCTCCCGCATCCGGGCCTGGATCGCGTCCCGATCGGCCCCGGGAAGGCGCACCGTGTACTGATGAACGATATGCCCATCAGGGATTTCAGGGAGGATAATGCCGGGAGTATCCGTTAGGAGTTTTTCGTATCGGGATGCCGCCGTCCTCCGAGCATCGTTCCACTTATCGATGTGGGGGAGTTTGACGCGCAGAACAGCGGCTTGGAGGGCATCTAGGCGGCTGTTGTACCCCAAAATCTCGTTGTTGTATCGACTCTGCTCCCCGTGTTGGCGCAACATGCGTGCCTTCTGTGCCAGGTTGGGATCGTTTGTAGAAAGAAGCCCTCCATCCCCAAAAGCCGAGAGGTTCTTGGTGGGATAAAACGAGAAAGAGCCAACTGCACCCAAAGCACCCGCCTTTGTGCCCTTCCACGACGCCCCAAACGCTTGACAGGCATCCTCAACGATGGGCAAGCCATCCGATGCCAAAACCAGTTCCTCGTGGTTGCATACCCGTCCATAGAGATGGACAGGCATCAACGCTTTCGTCTTGGGTGTTAGAGCGTTCGAGACGGCTTGGGGGCAGATATTGAAGGTCGTTTCATCAATGTCGGCGAATACGGGCGTTGCACCTACAAGACAGATTGCCTCTGCCGAGGCAAAGAAAGTAAAGGGGGTTGTAATGACTTCATCCCCAGGCCCTACATCCAAAGCACGGAGGGCAATCACCAAGGCATCGGTTCCTGAGTTGAGCCCCACAGCATGCTCAACGCCTAGATAGTCCGCAATCTCATCTTCAAAGGAAGCGACTTCTGCCCCCAAGACGAAGGCGCCCGTGGAAATGATGCGGTCCATAGCTTTGTCAAGAGCAGGGCGAAGGGAGACAATCTGTTCCTTGAGATCTAGTGGGGGAACGATATTAGGTTGCGACATGGGGGAATCCTACGGCTAGCCAGTCTGCAGGGCGGGTGTCAATCCCCATTCTCCAAGCAAGCGCTTGGGCGCACCGCTTACTTGCCTGTCCATCCCCATAAGGGTTGGGCGTCTCTCCGGCGGTCTTTCGCAAGGCGTCATCGGCAAGGAAGATCGGAATCTCTTGACGAATCGCCGTTGCAGATCTCCCCAAGATAGAGGCAATGCCAAGGCGAACCCCTTCAACCCTCTCAGTCTTGTTCCTCAAGACAGCTACGGGAACGCCAAACGCTGCTGCCTCTTCTTGGAGTCCCCCTGAATCCGTAATGATCCAAGAGACTCTACTAAGGAGACCAACGATTTGAGGATAGGGGAGTGAATCCAATAGTGAGATGTTAGGGACGGGCTCCAGTGGAGGGAGAAGCGCTTCTCTAACTTTGGGATTGGGATGGAGAGGAAAGATGAAGGCGAGATGGGGATGTGCCATTGCCACATCAGCCAACGCTTCTGCCATCTCCCGAAACAGGGGCAAGGCATCTTGGCGATGGAGGGTCATCAATACGAGGGGGGAATCGGGCAAGGGGGGGATGACGGGCTTGACCATCGCCAAGGCGTCTACCCCCGTATTCCCTGTCATACAGATATCCTCAGGAGAGATTCCCTCAGAAAGGAGGTTATCTCTGGATGAGGGGGTGGGTGCCAAGTGGAGGGAGGAGAGTTGGGCGAGGAGCTTGCGATGAATCTCTTCGGGATAGGGATCTTCCGTATCTCCCGTGCGCAATCCCGCCTCCACATGGGCTAAGGGAATGCCAAGATAAGTAGAGGCAAGCCCCCCCGCAAGGGCAGAAACGGTGTCCCCTTGAACAACGACCCAGTCGGGGGCTACCCTGTGAAGAGCCTCTCGTAAGGTAGGGAGTGCTCGAGAAAGAAAGCCTGTCCATCCCTGATTTCGCTCCATAAGGTCCAAGTCAATATCGGGTGGTGTAGCCACAGCGTCTAGTGCAACATCTAGCTGTTCTCGGTGTTGGGCTGTGGCAACGAGTGTTGACTCGATATCGCCTCGTTTTTTTAGGGCATGGAGAAGGGGTCCCATCTTGATTCCCTCGGGGCGTGTGCCCACAACAAGTGCGACCTTTACCATACGGGCATCCTAGAATCTCTCTTCCATGACTCCTCTATATCGGTTTCGGGCGAAGAAAGGTGGTTGCTCTACCTGCGGAGGGGAGGGGTTTGAGGTGCTCCAGAAGGTGACGGATGAAGATCCCAAGGGGTGTCCCGATTGTGAGAGCAGAGTAGATAGGGTTATCGGACGGCTTGGAAAGAACTTCCAAACGGATAAACGGCTTTACGAGAATCGGTCCAATGCCGATTACAGACGGATGGGGCTAAAGAAGTTCCGAAAGACGAGCAAGGGATACGAGAGGGAGGCATAATGACGACATTATTCTTGATAGGGACAATGCTCTTGGGTGGCACCATAAGGCAGGTGGGAGAACATACTTTCCACCATCGCGTCCTAGAGAATGGTCTGCAAGCGCTCGTTGTGGATGACGGGGTAGAAGGTGAGATCTCAATCTTCATCGTCTATGGTGTAGGCAACCGTGCAGAGACCGCAGAAACGACAGGTTTGGCCCACCTTGTAGAGCATACCTTGTTTACGGGGACAGAACGGATGGGGGATGATGAACATGATGCGCGCATCAAAGAGCTAGGTGGGGAGAGCAACGCTTACACGCGGGAAGATTTTACCGTCTACTATGCCCACAATATTCCTGTAGAAGCATTGGGAGAGGTCTTGGGGATGGAGGTAGACAGGATGCGGGGACTGACCTTCAATGAGGAGGCGTTCCTTGGAGAAAGAGAGAGTCTTAGGGTGGAGGAAGTCCACGCCAACAACCCCGAGATTCAAATCGGCGCTTTGCGGGATTTCGCTGTGTGGAAAGGGGTGGGATATGGCGCAGGGATATTGAACGAAGACGGAAACACCCAAGGACCCCAGTTGACTTTGGAGATCGTCAAAGCGTTTTATGACAGGTGGTATCATCCAAGGAATGGTGCTGTTGTCGTGGTAGGGGGCGGTAGCCCTCACGAAACGATGATGATGATAGAAGGGGCTTTTGGAGGGATTCCTTCAGGCCCCATTCCTCCTTCCCTCCCCACTCTCCTCCCGAGCAAGAATAGAGACTCTTTCTTGGAAGCCCCCTTGACCAGAGACCGCCTAGAGTGGGTGTGGGGGGGTCCTAGCCTAGAGGATGGTATGGACCGATTGGCTTTGACGCTACTGGCGAAGGTCTTCCAAAGCCGAAACGGGAAGGATGGTTCGCCCGTGATGTCTTGGATGGGAGGCCGAGCAGGTGAAGATCTCTTCGTTATCGCCGCCACAGGTACCGAGGCTGAAAAGGAAGTGGAATCCCTGTGGGATGAGATGACCAGGGGGGATTGGGATGAAGAGGAGATGGAAAGCGCAAGAGAGCTTCTCAAGGACGGGTATACCTCAATGCCCTTGCGCAGTCGCCCCTATTTTTCGTTAGCCGTTGATGTCGCCGCGATGGCGGTCTTGGGATACCCGGATTGGCCTTCAACCTTTGCACAGCGAGTCGATGCGATAACACGAGAAGATCTACTCCGTGTAGGGAGAGCTTGGTTAAGTAAAGAGATGAGGTTCGTTCTTCGATTTGATGGGACAGCTACCGAGTCGGACTTGCCTCAAGATGCCGAGGGGTTACGCCATGCTGCCGAAGCCGCAGAAGCCTCTGGAGACCTACCTAAGGCAATCGCTGCCTACGAAGCGTTGTTGGCATTGGGAGCCAGCAAGATGAACCGTGTGATTTATAGATACTATTTAGGGGACCTAAACTTTCGTTTGGGGGACTTAGAGGCTGCTCAAACAAACCTATTGGCAGGGTTGGAGGTGGTGGAATACCCCGCCCTACGCGAGATGTTGGTTGAAGTGGAAGCTGCATTGGCAGGTGACACGACTGAAACAGAAGAAGCGATGCCTGTCCCTGTTTCGGAAAGTGAGAGTGGATTTGTGGTCATCGGCACAACGGGGGAGGAGGCACCCTCCTGGGCGTCAGAGGGTACATCGGTAATGAGGCAGTTGGAGTCGTGGAGGGGGTTGCCCTTCCAAACAGACCTAGTGGTGGAGTTCTTGGAAGCAGATGAAGAGGGCCCCGCTGGATGGTACGAATCTGATACGAAACGGTTGGTTGTTACTCTAAAGGGGACCGAACGCTTTGGACGTGGAACGATGCTCCATGAGATGTTCCATGCCCTCCAAGACCAACAATATGACCTTATGGCAGTCCATCTTTCTGGTGAGACGGTTGACGAGGATCGTGCCATTGGTGCGATCATCGAGGGTGAAGCTATGCTTGCGGTCCAAGAGATAATGGATTACGACTTCTCTCAACATACGGGAATCCCTTTAGAGGGATTGTTGGATGAGGAACGGTTTGAGAAGATCTTCCATTATGGGGATGGGCTCCAATTCGTTTTGGCCGTAAGAGAAGCTTTAGGATGGGAGGGCGTCTCTGAGGTTTTTGCTCATCCTCCTTCAAGTTCTGCAGAGGTCTTTCATCCAGAGCGGTATCTAGCGGGCTGGAAACCCCAAGTCATTCAGCCTTACCCCTTGTCCCAAATTGGCGAAGGAGAGGAGATTATCTCAAGCGAGGCAGAAGGGGAGTATGGGTTACGGTTGTTCTTATCAATGCACCCAGATACCCGCCCCTTTGCACCTGAAATCGGAGAGGCACTTTTGGGAGACCTCCATACGGTCGTCTTGCTTCCAACTGGAGAGAGATGGCATATCTGGAAGTTGTCATTTTCGGGAAACACCTCTTACCGTGTGGAGATGGGCAACGCACTAAGGGCGATGGAACCGTCAGGGGGGACGTTCTCACTCTTCCAACACGGTGACATCCTCTCCTTGTCATGGATCGAATAGCGGTCCTCTTTCTCTGTTGGACTAAGTTGTGATTCTCTTATTCCAAGAGGCGACAGCTATCACTTTTATCCTATAGAATGCATGTGGAGGTTATAAGTATATGAAGAAACAGCGAAACAGGGGATCGCTCCCCCTCATGATTCTTTCTGCCCTTGTGGCAGGGGAGTGCCACGGGTACCGGATTACGACGAAGATCCGCGAAGGGAGTTTGGGGGTCTTAAGTTACCGAGAGGGAACGTTATACCCGATGTTACACAGATTAAAGGAAGATGGTCTGCTTTCGTCTCGGCGTGAAATCGTAGATGGACGCGCACGACGTTATTACAAGTTGACTGCAGCGGGCAAGAGAGCTGTCGTCGTTGAGCAGAAGAACTGGGCGTCGTATAAAGAGGCTGTGGACAATGTCTTAGCAAGTCTTTGAGGGATATCCGCAAGCGAGAGCTAGGGCGCTGGCTGGCGGTCGCATTGCGCCATCTTTCTTGGGGAGAGGGGAAAGCGTTCGGTGAGGAAATACGGGCACACTACTCAGATGGTTTCCGGGGGTATGAATGCGAAGGACTGACTCCTGGTGAAGCCCATCGCATGGTGATGGCAGATTTAGGCGACCCTCTGGATGTTGCCCGTGCATTTGCAAAGGAGTGTGCCCGTAAAGAAACGAAATTGTCGCTAGGAACTAGGGTCCTTTCACACTTGTGGTTTTTCTCATTGTCGCTTGGTTCAGTGTTGATGGCTCTCTGGTTTCTGGGGACGATTGGCTCACCTTCTCGTTTCGTTGATACACTGGGATGGAGCTCTCTTCCCGATGGCGTCCTAGTGAGTGCCCTTTGGTTGGGGTTTCATCCTTTAGCAGCGACACTATTCATCGTTCTGCTTCTGGGATTGGGCGGCATGGGGTGGGCCGCCACGAGGGGATGGAGGGGGTGGCGTCTTTGGACGGGTGCAGGGGCAGGGCTCGCTGTAGGTAGCCTCTTTCCTATGACCGCTATCCTGCGCCATCAAGGCTTCAAAGACCTTCTTTCTCAAGATATCCAGCTTCCCGGTTCGTTCATCCTCCTTCTTGATTGGGTTGAAAGCCACTTTCATTGGCTGTTAGTTTTGCTCTTTCTTCTCTGGCTAGTGCCCACTTTGGCTGTAAGAAAAGAGAGGCGAATGGCGTCGTTGGGTTGGGGCTTGGTGGGAGGGATTGGTGCGATGGGGTTCTCTCTGGGAGCAGGAGACTGGGCATTTGGTCCCCCCGGTCACTTGGGATCTTTTCTCTCAGAGAATCCCGACTCGTTATTCCTTGCTGGTTGTGCATCATCTTTAGCTGTTCTTGCACTGTTCTTGGGTTGGAGACCTACTGTCGCTCGTATGCATCCATTGGGACCTTCACTCGCTTTGGCTTTGATCTTTGGGGTTGCCGCTACGGCGTCACCGTTGAAACCCTACCCCGATGCATTTGATTGGGAGCCGGCTTGGGTCAGTCAACATCAATACATCCAGAGTGAAGCCGCATTGACAACGTCTCTTTCGTTCCATGAGAACCGCCTTGACTTGGCTGGTGTGTGGGATTCTCGTACTGAGGGGTATGGGGCAAGACTCTCCCTTCCTCATCCCGATTGGGGTAGTGATAACGCGGTGCCGCTACCAAATATCCTTCACTTATTGAGGGATGCACCTGGAAGAGTCGCTTCTAGGGAAAGGATTCAACGGATCCTTGAAACAAACCCCGAAGGTCTTCAAGTATTGGCATGGGTGTGGAC
>JACNFQ010000030.1 GCA_014384545.1 bacterium
GACAGCACTGTATTAGTCCAACAGCGATCGAGAGATAACAGGCGCAGGCACCATACTAACAACCGCAAACCAAACGCTGATTCTGACGGGGCTGCAAACAACGGGCCCGACCGGACCATGAGCAGAATTGCTGGGGGGTATCTATCGAATGTGGGTTCGGGGAAGGGGTATCGTTTCTCAGGTGTGGTGGGTGGGTGAGAAGTCTGCTGGAAAGGAACTGAAAGGACTTCTTTCTCTCCGTTTTACAGGGTTGGACTTTCTCACTTTCTCTCCAAAGGAGGGGATACAGGATGAACTTAGGAAGAGGCTCTTGGGGAAGAGGATTCACTTACTCTTATTAGACCATAGTCTGTCGTGGGAACAAGCCCGAGCGATTCGGCATGCCGGACAGCGGAGGGGCATACCTGTCAGGACCCTTCCAAGGCTAGAGGGAACTCTCTTTCTTTCGGTGGATGAAGTCGGCATTCCTCTCTGGGGAGAGAGACTCTCTGTGGGAACCCTACCTGCTCGCATCGCTAAGAGGCTATTCGATTTTCTTGTGGGATTGCCCATGTTGCTCGTTCTCATACTTCCTGCCCTTGTGGTGGCTTTCCTTATTTGGGTGGTGGACAAGAATCCTCCGTTGTACAGCCACCGAAGGATGGGGAGAAGTGGGCGGCCCTTTCTTCTGCTCAAGTTTCGGTCTATGCGACCCATTCCATTGGAGAAACTCTTGGAAGAGAACCCCAAGTTAGCCGGCGAGTTCTCTAAAACCCACAAGTTAGAGAATGATCCACGCATTACACCCTTGGGTGCATTTCTCAGGAAATGGAGTGTGGATGAGTGGCCCCAGCTGGTTAATATCATTCTTGGTGACATGAGTGTCGTTGGTCCACGACCCGTCGTAGAAGCAGAGTTAGCAAGGTATGGAGATTGGCAAGATCTGTTATTGACCGTAAAACCGGGATTGACGGGTTTGTGGCAAGTCTCGGGCAGAAGCCGACTTTCTTACGATGCGCGGGTTCGGTTGGACACGTGGTATGTCCAAAACTGGAGCCCTTGGCAGGATCTACGCATCCTCTTTTTAACTTTGCCAGCCGTACTGACCCGAAGAGGTGCGGTATGAGTGATGGGTAGTGGGGTATTCTTCTCCTTTGACAATCACTTCCTAATCGCCAATGTTCCATAGAATCCGGGGGTTGCACATATGACAAGTAAAGAGAAAACAGATATTCAAGAAACCGATTCTTCCCCAATCCAAGCATTCATGGATCAGGTGAATAAGGTGGTATTGGGCAAGAAGGATGAAGTCGCCCTCATCACCACGATTCTCTTGGCAGAGGGGCATATCCTTATTGAGGATGTACCGGGCACAGGAAAAACCGTCCTGTCCAAGGCGTTGGCGATTGGATTAGGCTTGCCATTCCGTCGCATTCAGATGACACCGGACCTCCTCCCCAGTGACCTAACCGGGGGTACCGTTCTCAATAGAGAAACAGGGACTTTTTCCTTTCGTGAAGGTCCTCTCTTTGCCTCTGTTGTCCTAGCGGATGAAATCAACAGGGCAAGCCCAAAGACGCTCTCGGCAATGTTGGAAGGGATGGAAGAGGGCTCTATTACAGTTGATGGCGAAACGCATGTCCTCCCAAAACCCTATCTTGTGATGGCGACCCAAAACCCCGTAGAACATGAAGGTGTTTTCCCTTTACCCTACGCTCAGATTGATAGGTTTTCTGCTCGAATCGAGTTGGGTTATCTTCCTCGTGAAGTCGAAACAAAGATGATGGAAGACCAGCAGTTGGGACACCCCATAGAAGAGATGAAACCACTCCTTAGCAAGGCAGAAGTTGACCAACAGATTGCTGGTGCAAGAGCTCTCTATGAATCAGAGGTCATTAGAGGGTATATAGTGGACTTGGTTCGTGCCACACGCACTTTAGAGGGTGTCTCTGTGGGGGCGAGTAGCCGGGGGGCACTTGCACTTTCAAGAGCGGCACGAGCCAGAGCATGGATTCAGGGCAGGGATCTCGTTTTGCCCGATGATGTACAAGCCCTCGCTGTCGCTGTCTTGGGACATCGTATTCTTGATCGTGCAGGGTCGGCGGTTGACGGGCCGGACAGAGTTCGGGATCTCCTCCAAACGATTCGGGTTCCTGTTCCTTAGCTGATGCGCGAATCCAGAGGGTTTACGCCCATGGGGCTAGGAGCACTTTTCTTGGCTACGATTCTCTATTCTTTTGGTCACGCCTTGTTGGGCATTACGGGGTTAGAGACGATGGGGTATCTCATTTTAGCCGTTATCTTGGCAGGATTGCCAGAAGTTTGGTGGGGGGCGGGGCCAGGTGAACTCGTACTCAAGATACCCGAGCGAGTATTCGCAGGTGAAGAAACGACCTTGCGCTGGCAGTTGGAGAAGTTGGGAACTGCTGGGTGGATGGGAGCAACCCTCATCATCCAAGAAACGCGGAGAGCGAAAAAGGAATTGGTTCAGGTTCTTCCCGGGAGGGATGAAGAGAGGAGAGAAGGCAAACTCGGTTCGTGGATCTTTCCCCAAAGAGGTAGACAGAGGGGGGTCAATGTCCAACTGGCATGGACAGACCCTTTTCGGCTGGTGGTTCGGACACACCAACACCCCCTAACCGACTCACTTCTCGTTTACCCTCGTCGAGTCATCGTACGTGCCCAAGCTAGTCCCTCGTCGGGATTGGGGCTTCCGTTCTCTAGAGAATCCGGGGAACCTGTGAACCGTGAAGGGAGTAGTTTGGATTTCTTGGGCATTAGAGAGTATGCCACAGGCGACCCGGTCAAGAGAGTCCATCAACGGACATCCGAACGGAAAGGAAGTTGGATGGTCTCTCAGTTCCATCATCTTGAAGGGGTAGGGGCTTGGATCGTGCTCCCAGTAGAGGGTTGGGGGCGTGCTCAAAGATGGGAGGATGCCATCTCTGTCGCTGCTGGATGGGCTTCATACTGGGCAGAGAATGGCTCTCCTACTGGTCTCTATGTGGAGGGTTCTCCTCCCACCCTTGTTCCACCTGGAGAGGGGGGAGAGTTCTTGAACCGCATCCTAGGCGTCTTAGCCACTCTCCCGTCTTCCCCTCCTCAGAAAGGAGGGGGGACCTTTCCTGATCGTCGTAGAGGAAAGATGTTGTGGATTCTTCCTTCGAAAAGGCATTTGCCATCAGGGGACGTCGGTATTCTTGTGCCCCCTTCCCCCCTTCCCCCTTCATCGCATTCTGTCATATGGAGTTGTCAAGGATCGTTTTGGGAGGTGGTTTCTTGAGCGGGAAAAAGGAGATTCTTCATGCCCGCCCCCGGCGGTGGATGTTAGAGGGCGTGATTCTTTTGTCCTTGGGATTGACCGTAGTCCTCTTTGGACAATCCTATGGATTGGAAATTCCCTATAGCCTCGTTCTAGGCACCGCTGTGGTGGGGATGGTGGTGTCTAGGTGGGTCGTTACGACAAGGGGCGTGATCGCAGGAGGCAACCTTGTAGAAGTCGCTGCTACGATACTCTTTGTGTTGATCCCTTGGTCAGGGATTCAAGCGGGGCAACCTTTCCATGAGATGTTAGGAACCCTCCTAGCTTGGTTTTTGGCTCTCTATTCCTTCAAACTTTACGCACCTCGAGACCTTCGGTTTTTTGCTCTCTTACCTATGGCTGCTGCTATCTTTGTGGCGGGGCTTTCCCCGTCGGCACTCTACTCATTCGTCCTCGCTTTGCTGGCTGCTACTGTCTTGGCACTCGTTCTCGGTTCACCGATGTTGGTTCGTGTAGAGGAAGAGCATCGGTTGCGGAAAGAGTGGCGAAAGAAGTGGATACAGATGGTCGTTCGGGTTGGGGCAATCACCCTTGCGCTGAGCTATTTGGGCACTCTCGTTGGAAAACCGCCTTTGGCATCAAATCTGGGGGGAGGGTTTTCTCCTGCCTTGAGAAATATCTCATCCTATCGATATACTCGGTTTTCGTATGATATCGTTCCGCGTTTAGGTTATTCTGGCTTCTCTCCTTACCTCAACTTGACCGGAAAAGAGAGCATTCACCTCTCTGAAGAGCCCGCCCTAGAAGTAACAGGTCCTCCTGCATATTGGAGGGGGGTGGTCTTTCATCGGTATACAGGATCTGCTTGGACCACAGAGAAGATCGCCACTGAAGATGTCGCCTTTTCTCTAGAGAAGAATGGGTTTGATGTATTGCCTTGGGAGTATAGAGACGAAACGACCCAAGGGGAAGGGTGGTTGCGTATCTCCCGTTCCGTAAAGATGCTCAAACCCCACGCCAACTTCTTATTCGCTCCTTGGGTGCCAGGTCGGCTTTCGTTTGGATCGATGGGAACGATTCAGAGTCTTGCAGGTTCTCAGGTACTAAGGACGGTTGACGGCGCCCTTCTAACGCCCTTCTTGCCTGAAGAGGGGTTTACCTATGTGATTCAGAGCATTTCTCCTCTAACGACATCGTTGGGCATCGAACTTAGGTCTCCATCAACAGAGCTGGATGTCCTTTCTTTACCCCATACCTTGCCCCGCCGTGTTCTGGACTTGGCGATTGAGGAAGGAGGGGTTGGTTTGCCCAAAGAAGTGATGGAGCGATTAGCGCTTTGGTTGGGGACACACACCACCTATTCTTTGGAGAGTGACCCACCCCCTCGCGGGGTGGACAGTGTGGACTGGTTCCTCTTTGAGAGCAAGAGAGGATGGTGTGAGATGTACGCATCATCTCTGGCAGTCTTGGGTCGGGCTGTAGGGATTCCTACGCGTGTGATAGGTGGATACCTTGGCGGAGAGAAAGAGGTGGGGTATAAGGGTCTGTTGATTCGAGATTCGGATGCTCATACTTGGGTCGAGTACTGGGCGGGGAAGGGGCAGGGGTGGGTTCCGATTGATCCCACGCCCGAAAGTGCGATGGTAGGTCCTGTAACCGAGGCGGATGGAGGGGGTGGCGGGGCGATGGAGCAAGTCCGACGCGCCTATAGGGGGTTTACCGAGAAGTTGGCACTCGTTGCATGGAGCAACATCCTTTCTTCGACTTGGGCTAAAGTTCGAACCACTTTACTTATCCTTCTCTCCCTCTTCTTTCTTCTCCAAGTCGTTCGTTTTCTCATCAAGACGAGACCTTGGTCCAGAGAAGCGCGTCGCCACAGGGCGTTTAGGGCATGGGAACGACGCGCAAGACGGTGGGGATTGAGGAGGGGGAAAGGTGAGACGATTTCCCGTTTTGCTCGGAGATGGACTGCTCTAGGTGCCCCGACATCAGTGGTTGGAGAAGCGTCACGCTTTGAGAAAGAGTATTATGGTGTCAATCCCCCTATAATCCCCCGAAGAGGAAAGTGATTTGAAAAGACTAGGTGATATTCTCGTAGATGAAGGGTTGATTTCAGCAGATCAACTCAAGGAGGCACTTGCCCACCAACAGAAAGTGGGTAAGAAGTTGGGTCAAATGATTGTGGATTTGGGGATGTCTACCCCCGACGAAATACTTGAAGCTCTTTCTCGTCAGATGGGTATTGAGAAAGTAGATCTTTTTGAAGAGACGATCGATTTGAAAGCGGGGAAGGTGCTTTCGGTAGAAAAAGTCCAACGCCACAAAGCGATTCCTATCAAGGAAGTGGACGGCACCCTTTTTGTGGCGATGGTAGACCCCCTAAATGTGATTGCGACTGATGATATTCGTTTGGCAACGGGGAAGAAAGTAAAGCCCTTGATTACAACGGAAGAGTCGTTCAAGCATGCGTTTGATGAGTACTTTGGCAAGGTTCACGAAGCTGAAAAGGCGATCAAGGAGTTTGAAAAAGCTCAGGGTGCCGATGCGATTGTTGCCGAGGAGTTGGCAGCTCTTGCACGAGACTTGGATGTCAACGATGCGCCGATCGTCAAGCTTTGCGACTCTATCTTTAGGGGGGCTGTTGAGGGGGGAGCGAGTGATATTCACCTAGAGCCTAAGGAAACAAAGTTGGTGGTGCGGTATCGGGTAGACGGGATTCTTTCCAAGATTATGGATATCCCCAAGACCGCAGTGGCTGCTGTCGTTGCCCGTGTCAAGATTATGTCAAATCTGGATACCTCCGAACGGCGTAAACCTCTTGATGGTCGTATCTTTATGGAGATAGGAACGAAGCGCATCGACTTTCGTGTTTCCACCATTCCTACTGTCCACGGAGAGAAGGTCGTTGCTCGTGTCTTGGATCGGTCCGCCTCGTTGCTGACCTTGGAGGATTTGGGATTCAACCCCAAAGAGTTGAAGTTGTGGGAGAACCTACTTACACGCCCCCATGGCATCATTCTTTTGACGGGTCCCACGGGTAGTGGCAAGACGACCACACTCAATGCGAGCTTATCTCGTATTGCGGGTGACACGAACAATGTCACCACGATTGAAGACCCCGTTGAGTATGAGATTGCCTCCATCAACCAAGTTCAGGTAAATAACAAGGTGGGGTTGACGTTTACAACGGCATTGCGCTCGTTCCTTCGGCAAGACCCCGATATCATGATGGTTGGTGAGATTCGAGATTTTGAAGTGGGAGAGATGGCGATTCAAGCCTCACTTACAGGTCACTTGGTCTTCTCTACACTCCATACCAACGATGCACCCTCATCCATTACTCGGCTCGTTCAGATGGGTATTGAACCTTTTATGGTAAACGCCACTTTGGCGGCAGCGGTTGCTCAGCGGTTGGTCCGCATATTGTGTGGTCACTGTAAAGAGGGATACGAGATTTCGGATGAGGAGTGGAACCAGTTAGAACCCGTCTTTAGGCGTGCAGGGTACGAGAAAGAAAGTAAACCCGTTCTTTATAAGCCCGTTGGCTGTAAGTTCTGTGGAGGCTCGGGGATGAAGGGTCGCCGAGCGATTTTTGAGATGATGGAGATGAACAGCAAGTTGCGTGAGATGTGTTTACAGGGTGCCAGTCAAGAAGCGTTGAAGATAATGGCTATCAAGGATGGGATGGATACTCTTTTTCAGTCGGGTATTCGCAAAGTCCTAACGGGGGATGTGGCTATGGAGGAGCTTTTCCGTGTCGTTCCCCCCGAAGAGATGCATATTGAACTGGGTGGTGTTGTGGGTGATAGAGAGTCTGAGACGAAGAAGCGTGCTCCAGAACTAGCTGAAGCTCCCAAGATGCTTACACCCTTTGTGAGGTCGTAATATGGCACTAAACGAGACGATTCTAGAACTCTTAGTGAGGCTCCATGAAGAGAATGGGAGCGACCTTCATATCACTGTGGGTGCCAAGCCCGCTGCACGGGTATATGGCAAGATAAAGCGAATGGAAGATCTTCCGGTTTTGACCAGCGAGGACACGCGAGGCTTGGCGTATTCCATGGTGAGAGAAGAGCAGAGAAAACGATTTGAAAACGAGAAAGAGCTTGACTTTGGGTACGAGCAAGAGGGATTAGGGAGATTCCGTTGTAATTTCTACTTCCAAAGGGGCTCGGTTGCAATGGCGATTCGTGCTCTTCCCTTGAAGATTCCAACGATGGAAGAGATCCTCTTGCCAGAGGTGGTAAGGGATAAGATCTTTTTGCCTCGGGGTTTGATTCTCGTTACAGGACCCACGGGAAGTGGTAAAACGACCAGTCTGGCCGCGATGATCAACAAGGTAAACGAGACGGTTCCCGAGCATATCATCACCCTAGAGGACCCCATCGAGTTTTCTCATTCTCATCAGAAGTGCCTCATCAATCAACGAGAGATTGGAGAGGATAGTTTCTCCTTTGGCGAGGCGATGCGACGCGTCTTGCGTGAAGATCCAGATATTATCATGGTGGGGGAGATGAGAGACCTAGAAACGATGTCCGCATCGATTACAGCGGCTGAAACGGGCCACTTGGTCTTTGGGACGATTCACACGATCAACGCCCCGATGTCTATTGAGCGGATTATTGACGTGTTCCCCGCAGAACAACAGCCGATGATTCGTGCCCAATTGGCGAATGCTCTTGAGGTGGTTATGTCTCAAACCTTGCTCCAGCGTTCAGACCGTCCGGGTCGATTGGCAGCCTTTGAAGTGATGTTGGGGGTGCCCGCTGTCAGGAACTTGGTCCGCGAGAACAAGATTTACCAGATTCACTCTACGATGATGACACATGGTCGTATTGGGATGCAAACGATGGACCAATGCCTCAGGGATTACTATATTGCGGGGTTGATTACCTTGGATACTGCACTTGAAAAGTGCCATAGCCCCAAAGAGTTTAGGAATCTCGTTTCAGCGAGAGAAAAGGAGATGGAAGAAGGATCAGATGATAGAGGCTCTGGATCCGACACACCTGAAAAGGGATCCAGCATGGGCTTTGTCCCCCAGTAGTATGGTGATCTGTGCGTTCCATGGGAGTGTGGTATCGGAGGTTGACAGGTAGTGCCTCAGTTCCAATTTACAGCACGGGATGCAACGGGGAGAACGGTTACAAGGACGCTCCAATCTGATTCGGCACAGAGCATTATGGACGCTCTACAGGCTGAAGGGATGCTCGTTATTCGCATCCGTGAAAAGAAAGAGAGCAAGTTTCTCAAGAAATTACGAAGCGCCAAGCCTGTTGGGCTAAAGGTATTGACGATCTTTAGCAGGCAGTTTGCTCTCTTGGTTTCGGCGGGTTTGACATTGGCGCGTGCTCTTTCTACGATGGAAGAGCAAGCTGAGTTTCCCCACTTTAGGGATATCCTCGCCGACCTCCGAAGGCGGGTGCAATCAGGCGAAACACTCTTTGTCGCTATGTCGCACCACAAACGGGCATTCTCCCCCTTCTACCGATCTATGGTCAAGGCAGGTGAAACGGGGGGTGTTTTAGAAGAAGTTCTTGACCGCATGGCGGTCTTCTTTGAAAAAGAACTAAAACTTAGGCACAAGATTAAGGCTGCTATGGCGTATCCCATCTTTGTCTTGGTCGCTGCCATGACGATCACGATGGGTATTTTGATCTTTATCGTTCCTCAGTTTGCCCAGTTCTTTGAGGAGATTTCTGAGGGAAAGGCGGAGATGCCTGCATTGACACAGTTCCTGTTGGACGCGTCAGACTTCATGTTGATGAACTTCTGGTGGGTCGTTCCTGGTCCTCTACTTTTGTTGGTGGGGTTTTTCAAGTTTAGACAGTCTAGATGGGGACATATTCTTTTGGACCGACTCATCCTCCATCTTCCTCTATTTGGGAAGTTATCAAGGATGGTGGGGGTTTCTCGGTTTTCTCGCACATTGGGGACATTGATTCAGTCGGGCGTGACGTTGATGGACTCTCTTGCTGTGACACGCACCACGGCTGACAACTATGTTTTGGAGCAGGGTGTGGACTATATTAGAGACCGGGTGCGTGAGGGGGAACCGATCTACTTGCCTATGAAGAGATCTCGTATTTTCCCACCCATGGTCTACAACATGGTGGCGGTGGGTGAAGAGGCAGGTAACTTAGAGTTGATGCTCCACAAAGTCGCCGATTTCTATGATGAAGAGATCGACGCCTTGGTGGAACAGTTGGCCTCTATGATTGAGCCCATCATGATTATGGTGATTGGTATTATTGTGGGGGTTATTGTCGTTGGGTTGTATCTGCCCATCTTCAACATTGTGGATCTTTTCTAGATGAAAAAGTTGATATTCCTGTTTCTATGCTACAATCGCTGGTGCCGATGAAAAGCACCACCGATCTCCAACCGTCTTATTTTTCTGTCATCTCCAGAGGTGACAACTGTTTTTATCCACTTTACTACAAATCTATTTTTCAGGAGGTGTTTTCAGTATGAGCCACAATCGTGGGTTTACCCTGATCGAGCTCCTCGTTGTGATCGTGATCATCGGAATCCTGGTCGCCATAGCCTTACCGAACTTTATTCGGGTCAAGGAAAAGGCAAAGGAAGCCGAGGTGAAAGCTAATCTGAGAGTTATCCAGATTGCGCTTGAGCGTTACGCAACAGAGGCCGGCGGGAAATACCCTTATTGGCTACTCGGGGGCCATTTTTTGGACCCCAACGTCTCACCTATGGGGCCTGTGTTCAATCCATTTTGCGCACAAGGTTACTGTGGTGACGGCGATGCCCTAGTTATCTGGGGCTTCCTCTCCAACTATCCGAAGAACCCGTTCGTTAGTGCCGGTTCCGCCATGAATTTTAGTATTCCTGGTTTGACTTGGCAAAACTCAGACGGCTCTTCCATTCCCGGTTGGAGCAACACAAATAATGGGCAGGGGAACGACTGTATTAGTTCTCCGACCATTGCAGCCCAGACGGGCGGGGGCAGCCTAAGTGCTGGTCGCCGTGTCGGTGGGCCAGAAAGCAATCACATGTTTGATGTTTCCGAGGGTATCTATGGCTGTCGTGGCGACGGTCGAACTGGTGGTCCGGGATATTCGCGTGGTTGGCAGGGTCACCCCCCGCCCCCACCTCTTCCCGACCAAAACTCGGGCGTCAACTGTAACAGCCAAATGTGTGCGACCACGCGTCGTTACCAGCAACCTTTCATGCCTGGCAACTTTTACTACTACCCCATCTTTGGGCAGATGCCGATGCATACGGGTGGCACTTGGCAAGGCACAGCGCCTTACGGTTACCACCTAACCGCCTATGGAGCGGTTAGCAACCGTGGGAATGATGTCTATGACGCTACGGGCGACTTTAGGGAGTCCAGCCTCTTCTGCGAAGGGGACATTCCTTACAGCGATGTCGACGGTGATAACCGCCTTGATTGCAAAGATAGTCGGTACTCTGACATCTACAATGGTCCTGACGGAACGCCTGACGGCGCCATCGTTACCCTTTCAACAGGAAGTGATGCGAAGATTCCTATGAATGTTCAAGACCAAGCTGGGATGCAGGAATAGGAGGATATGAATATGCGTAATCGCGGATTTACACTTATAGAGCTTTTGGTGGTCATCGTGATCATCGGGATTCTTGTCGCTATTGCCTTACCTAACTTTATAAAGGTTCAGGACAAAGCGAAAGAAGCCCAATCCAAGGCAGCTATGCGTGTCATCATCATGGCGGTCGAGCGGTACGGAACCGATTGGGGTGGTAAATACCCCCTCGTACTTTCGGGCGGTGACCCCTCTTACAATAACTTCAGGATGTACCCGGGCAACTTCTACTCTGGCAACATGAGACCTGTTGAGACGGCGTTTATCGATAACGTCAACAACAACAACGGACAGCAGCAATCCCCTGATGGGCGAACCGACCTTGGGTTCTGTGCCACCACAATGGCACCCCCCGCGGGCGACCCCTATGGTACATTGCCTGTCTGTATGGACTCGCTTATGCTCAATGGTTACTTAACCAGCTACCCTAAGAATCCTTTCCACGTCGCTTCTAAGGTCTCTTGCTATGGTCAGCAGGGCACATGCAACAGCTACTTTAGCTGGGCGGGTGAATATGGCAACCAGATGTTTGATATCTCCAACTCCCGTGGTGACTGGCCTTGGGTCGGTCTTTGGGCGAACGAGTACACAAATAACGAGTATAGTGACTTCTATAACAACCAGCTCCCTGGACATTTCTACTACCACCCCATCTTTATGGACAGCCTAAGTGCGCGGGATCACCGTGTGGCGTTGGCTGATGCTGGTAGCGCCCCTGCCCAACAGATTATTGGGCACGCGGTCGCCGGTTACACGATGAGTGTTGTCGCCGGTTTGACAAGCGGCGGGCAAGATGTCACCCACATGAGCCCTTGTTGGTTTGATGACCCTACCGACCTTTCTTTCCAGTATTGCTGGTGGAACGGTGCGGGTGGTTACTTCTGGCAGCCCACGGGTTACTTCTCTTTTGAGGACGACCCCAGACCTGCGGCAGCTCAGGGAAGTGGACCTTCAGCAAGCCCCAACCCTTGGGTTGGCGGTTTACCTCCGGGGGACGAGAACCCCAGTAGTTCGGGACATGAAGGAAACAAGGACTTGCTTGCAACGACAGTCTCTTCTGGTACAGACTCTAAGACCAAGACCGGCTACTAG
>JACNFQ010000009.1 GCA_014384545.1 bacterium
CTAACCACTTATCTCGAGACGATCGCAAGGGGCTAATCTCCTTCCTAACCCTATCCACAAGAATCTCTGCGCCGGCACCGGGCATGCTCTTATACCCTGCCTCTTTCATGGCGCCAAAAACCTCTCTATAGGTCATCCCTTCCTTCTTTGCCACCCATTCAATCTCTGCCGAGGACAAACTGTGGATATCTACTGTGGGGAATTGGGTAGAAACAGCTTTGAAGATGCGTAGATAATCCCTTAGTCTGTATTGGGGATTGACGCCTCCTTGCAAAAGAAGTTGGGTACCGCCCTCTGCAACCAACGCCTCTACACGTTCTAAGATCTGTTCAAGGGTGAGGTCGTATGCTTCTGGTGTTTTAGGAAGAGTATAGAAAGCACAGAACTTACAAAGTACATTACATACATTGGTGTAGTTTAGGTTTTCGTCCACGACAAAGGTGCCTAGGTTTTCAGGGTTGTGGCGTAGACGCGCTTCATTCGCCAATAACCCCAGAACAGGAAGGGCGGCATCCGCAAACAGAGAGATACCCTCCTCCCAGGAGAGTCGATACCCTTCTTGGGCACCTCTTACAGCCTCTTCTAATAGAGAGCTCATCCCTTTCTCTTTGCTATCCGTCTAAGAATCGGAGAGGCCGCCTCTTTAAAGTGATGCCAGCCATCCTCTTCCTCTCCCGCCAACTTGACTTGATACGACTTGAGATACTGCTTGACGATTCGGGGCCCCACTCCAGCAACACTCTCTATAGCTTTCGCTACATCACTGGGATTCGATTGTCCCCATTCCCAACTTGCCCAAAGTGCCTCTTCTACTTCTCCAGCCCGTGCGTGAGCATCTGAACGATCTCTTAGACACCAAAATGCAAAGGGCATCGCGGTGCCTGTTTCAGTAGCCCATCGCGTTCCCAAGTCCTCAAAGAATGGGAACCTGCCCTCTTCACGCCACCGCAACGCCTGGTCGCCAATCGCCAACACACTGGGTGCCTTTCTGGGGTCGCCTGGAGATAACAGATTAGGCTCTCTTCCAAATGCCTTTTCCCATAAGACACGAAGTAATAAGGGCGTCGTTACGCCTGAAGAGAGATTCCGAATGGGGTGCCGCCCCAAGGCACTCCAAGGGCGATCGCTAAAGACCCCCACACTCATTACAGGTCCTCTAGCAGAAATCCCCCACCCCATCAAGGGTTGGGCATAGGGCATATCCAAAAGTGCCCCCACCGAAAGCAACCCCGCATCAAAGAGACCCTTTTTCCAACCACGTGCAATCTCTCGGGGGGTACCCACCACAGTTTCAAAGGGGTGGTCAACCTCCCCTCTCTCTAACCCCAAAGTAAGGGGATAGCGGTTGGCAAATCCAATAAGGCTTGTTCGCACATCCCCATTCTAGAACTGGTACATCCCCTAAAGGGGGTCTTATAGGGGGGAAAGGAGGGAAGCAGATGCTTGCTTCAGGACTTGACGAGAAGGGGCAGGATTGTAGATGCTGTCTACAGGTGTCGCCTCACGCCCTGCCTCGGCAAGGAGGCGCGCCAAGTGGCTAGCTGTAAATGCATTGTCGGAGTAACCCGCCGCCTCACGAGCGATCTCTTCATCTAAGCTGGCTCCGCCAATGTCATCCACGCCATAGGAGAGGAGTGTTTGGGTCATGCGGGGTCCTTGATAGGTCCAGAGGATGCGGATATGTGGAAAATTATCCAGAAAAATCCGTGAGAGGGCAAAGATGCGTGCGTCGTAAGTGCCTGTGGTGCCGTGAACTTTCCCTTCTAGCTTCGTGTTGGCGGGGAGGAATGCTAGGGGGATAAGGGCAAGGAACCCCCCCGTTTCATCTTGGGCGTTTCGGAGCATATCCAGATGATGCACAATCTCGTGGGGCTCTTCTAGGGTTCCGTACAGCATCGTGGCGTTGCTATGTAGCCCCATTCGGTGGGCCGTTTGGTGAATCTCAATCCACTCTTCAGCACTCTCTTTGTTCTTAGCGATGAGGTTGCGGACTCGGGGGTGGAAGAGTTCCGCTCCTCCACCAGGAACGCTACCTAATCCCCACGTTTGGAATTTCTCTAATAGTGCATGGGGGGTAAGACGGTGGAGTTTGGCGATGTAGCGAATCTCAATGGCGGTAAACCCCTGAATAAAAATGTGGGGTGCCCGATCGCGAATCGTCGTAAGCAACCATTCGTAATACCCCAAGTCAAGCCTAGGGGTAATGCCCCCCACGATGTGAATCTCCCATGCGCCTTGGCGAACCGCTTCATCAATACGCTTTATAAGATCATCTCCTTCTACGACATAAGCTTCGGGGTGCAGGCGTTTGGGTTGAAAAGGGCGCTTCCAAGCACAGAGGTCGCAGTCTAAGATACATTCGTTGGTGTGGTTGATGTTGGCACTGTTACCGTAGAACGCCTTTCCCCCCCATCGTTTTCTTCGGGCATAATCTGCCATCATTCCCAAAGCAGAAAGGTCGCCCTCGCAGATTAGCCTGACCCCTTCGTTAAGGGTCAGTCGCTCACCCGCACGAACTTTCGTCCAAGCCCACCCATCTGGGTGGTTTTTCAGGAGCAAGTCAATCGTATTAGGCATCCTTTGAAATCTCGGTGGGCAAACCCCAAGGAGGGAGCAGAGAGTGGACAATCCCAAGGGCATCCAAGACGCGTGCAACGACGCTATCTACCAAGTCCTCCACACTTTCCACCCCTTGGTAGAACGTTGGGTTGGCATCCACAATTGTGGCGCCAAACCTAGAGAGCGTGAGGAGGTTTTCTAGGTGGATGGGCGATAGGGGGGTTTCTCGTGGGACTACCACCAAAGGTCGACCCTCTTTAATCGTGACATCAGCAGCACGGTGAAGCAAGTTTGCCGTAACACCATGGGCGATATGCCCTAATGAACCCATAGAACAGGGAATTATCACCATTCCTTGTGTCTTGTGGGTGCCACTGGCGATTCCTGCCGACATATCTGTAGAAGGTTGCCAAGTAAGATGAGGACCATACCTAGCCCTGAGGGTTTCTTGGGGGGATTTTCCCAGCTCAAGACCCAACTCGTGGTTTAGGAGATACCGCCCCCACTTACTAGCAACTACAGGAGAAGGAATCTTTGCTTTACCCAAATGGCGAAGCAACCGATCGGCATATAGGGCACCAGAAGCACCCGTAATCCCAACGACTACAGGGAGGGAGTCTCTCATATCAGGATTCTAGACTTAGCTCGCCTATTTCAATCCCTTTCCCCCTCCCCAACCCCGAACACCAATAGAGAACAAAAGCGTGGAACCCCCCGACACATACCACGCCTTGCCATATGCGGGGGGTGGTGCCGCAGCGGGTTAAAGAGCAGCTTGAATAGCGGCTGCCATTTCTGCAGCAGACATGCCCGGGGCTAAACGCGCAACGACTTCCATCGTTTCAGGATCTACAACGATGGCGTATCCCGTACCCACTGCATTCTCCATATAAACCTGCCATAGGCCCATTTCTGCCACGGATTCTTCGGCACGGGCTGTCGTCTTTTCATTCGTGAGGTCCAGATCCAAGAAATGAACTCGTTCGGGGAAGTCTGCTGCCATCGCAATGCGTAAATCGGGTTCCATCACCTTACATAGGGTGCACCAATCTGCCTTGTAATAAAGTGTTACCAATGCTGGGGGCAACAGCTTGGCGGCACCTACTGTCTGGGATGTGGTCGTTTGAATAGGGGGTGGGGCTGGGGGTGGACTGGACGGATTTGAAGAGGACTTCCAGAGAAAGAACCCCCCGCCTAAGAAGAGTAGGAGTAGCCAAACAGGGCTCCTAAACGATGGGCAAAAGAGGCATGGTCGTGTGGTCGTTCTTGGGGAGTCTTCGTGGGTCATGGTGCTACACTAACGCGAAGTTTCAGGGGGGTGTGTGATTCGTATCACGATGGGTCAAGTTCGGTCCACAAGATTAGCCAACTGTGCAGATTGATGGATGCCTGGAAATCGTTCCCATCTACCAAAGGGACAGGTTGGTAAGGTTTACTCTTGTACAACGCATGGTACGAGAATCTGTTGAGTCCCCTGACTAGATAAGGGGTGGCATCAATACTGAAGGGGGGTAAATCCCAACCTGGGCACCAGTACGCTCTACCATAGGGCCATGTCCCAAACTGGTTGGGCACCACACCCTCGCTAACGAGATTGTGACACCCCAAATCTGTCCCTGCTTTGGGATCTTCCAACAGGGGGAGAGCATTCCCGTTTATCTCAAATTGGTGTTGATGATTGCAAAACTCGGCACAGTTCGCTTCGTCATCCCCAAAGCCATGTCCCGAAAGCAACCCTACAACCTTGGCTCGGCGGAACCCATCAGGAACCGAAAAGATCTTCAGGGGTTGGCTGGGGTTGTAGCCCCCATGGAACGCGCCGCCGGTCCATAGGGGTATCGCTTCTGTAGGACGTGGTCCTTCCACCGTAGATAACCGAAACTTCAAGTTAAGAATATAGGCAGATTCGCCTGTGGGTACCTTGAAGCGGAAACGTCTTTCCCCCCCCTCTTTTAAGAAGGCAAGCATCGGTGTAATATCGCTTACCCATCTGCCGCGACGATGGTACGTGGATATCCAACGCGCAAGAGGTTGGTTGCAGGGTGCATCTTGTTCTAGACTACAGAGGAAGAGGTTTGTGGTGTGGTCCCATTCGGGGCAACCCGCATCTGAATTTCCTGGGCAAGCCATCTCTAGATCCACTTCCAAATGGTTGTAGTTCATCAATATTTCGGTGGGGGGAAAGATCGCAGTGCCCTGAATCTCTGAACCCCATCCCCCACGAATCTCATCACCTTCAAAAAGAGGTACGACTTCAACGCCCTCTTCCCCATCAAGCCGAGCATCCAACGCATCCTCCCAAAGGAAATGCGCCCACTCCTTGGTAACGAGCCGCCACTCGGGACCCGATTCGGCAAAGGGAATCAAGAGCAATCCGGGTTCCCGTAATCTCCCCTGCCCATCAACGAGGAATCCCGCCTTGCCAGCACGCCACGCTAACCCTGCGGAAAGAATCTCACTTGCCGCTCCTTCCCATTGGGCGCCAGCGACCGCAGAAAAATGGATACGACCTTTCCATTCAGCCGCGATGGTGGGGGGCATCTCATTGAGACTTTCCTCTATCCGTTCTTGAATCCCCTCCATCGCGGCTTCCCAATCTGGCCCATCCGCTACAAAGAGGAGCTGAACATGGGGAGGGGCATTCTCTAGAAGGGGAAGGACGGGGGATTCCCAAAGTTGGGTAAGTCTCTCATCCTCTGTTTGGGTGCGTAGTACAGTTAGCCATTTAGCCTCTCCCTCTGCAAACCTAACCTCGCCTGATGTGGTTGGAAAGAAAAGTTCAGGCGCTTGTTGAAACCAAGATAGCAAGGCAAGAACGAAATAGACCACTAGGGTTGCCTAGTCTACCAACCACTCTTTCTTGATAAGGATGCGCCACGAATCATCGGTTGATGAATTAGAGGGTTGGTCGGTCATATCAAAGACAACGAAAGTGGCATCGCCATCCCGGGGGCGAAGTTCCCACCGGGCATTCAACAACCAAAGATCAGTACTACTGCTCTGTTGAATGACGATTTTTGCCAATTGGAAGGGTGTGGGTGTCCACGAAATATCGAAGGACGCTGTCAAGGATTGGTCGGTAGACCCTTCACGTTCTACCCTGTCCCAGTTGATTGAGGGGCCAAAAGAAAAGGTGTCGGTGACCTTCCAATTGATCCAATTGTTGAGATTAATCCGGTCTGCGTCGTACCACTCACCCACAGAAACTCTCCCCATAAAGACCCACTTGTAGTTCTGGAAATGACCAAAGAGACTAAGCCCCACTTCGGTCCATTGATGATTCCCCGCTGGAATGGTGATGTCTGGTAGAGAGAAAGGAGTAAATGGATTGTCTAGATTTGCCTCATTAAGGGTAATTGTGGGCGTCCAGCTCCAACCACTATCCATCTCCAAGCCCCAAGGCTTAAACTCCAAGGTGGATTCAATAAGATCTCCATCTCCGTCAACCAACTGGCTATATTCCGACTCATGAGAAAATCGGCGCACACCTTTCCATGGCGCATCCCAAACATATGAAGCTTCACCATCCATAACCCCTATTGTTCCCTGTCCACCATACCGATAAAACCCCACTTGAGGATCAAATCCACTATCGGCACTCAAGTAGCTAATAGAGAAAGAAAAGGGGTCGCTATGCCGCTTAGCTTTGACCGCCCAAGCCGAACCTGTTTCACCAAGGGCATCTGTGTTCTGAACCCAACCTGCGGTTTGCCAACGGGTGCCGTCGACGTCATTCCGTCTCCAATCCCAATCCGCACCTGTCGTTGAATGGTCTGTGCCACCAGAGCGAGCGATCTGAATAACCCCAGCAGTTAGGCTGGGCGAGAGATTGTGTCGCAGGCGCAACACCGAAAAAAGGGCATCGTTCGTTTCGTCCACAAACGCTGTAAGTAGTCCCGCTTCTGTTGAGCCCTCCCTCCCTGTAAGTTTTACACCTAACCGAAGAGGTGCCGGGTTTCCGCCACTATCTAGCCCCACACGGCGGCTGTGGAAAGCTTGTGCTACCCGCGGTTCGCCAAACTCGAATAAGCCAGCATTTTCTAGGAAAAAGTCACGCTTTTCAGGAAAGAAGAGGCTGAATCTAGTTAGGTTGCTTTGTTGCGAGTCGGCTTCGGCTTCTCCGAAATCGGCGTTGATGACAGCCGCCACACGCCAATCTTCTTTGGGGGAACCCAAAATGTCCAACCCAATCTGTCCTTGGGTGTGGGTTTCATTTTGTCCTGTGATCTTGCCAAGAACGAAAGGGAGAAAGGTCCATGCGCTCGTTGGGGATAAGCCCGCCATTCCTGAAAGTGACCCTGCTTGCGAAAGGTGACTAAGCTGGTTGGGGCGTTCCCATCCCGACCACCTAGCATCTTCTCGACCTCCATTCCACCAATACTTGATATTGAAACCCCAATCATCTCTATCGGGGTCTACCGAAAGTGTCCAGAAAGGGATGCGCACTTCGGCACTCCACCCCTCTGGGGTTAATCTGCCCGCGCCCTCCCAAAATCCATCCCAATCAATATCTGCTCGCCCTTCATCAGTAATGGTGCCGTCAACACGAGAGCCATTCGCATTGATTCCAAAATAATACCCATTTCGCCCATCGTTATGGGGGGATAGAACGATCTCTACCTTGTCGTCGTTCCATAGGCGTTGGTCTCGTTTTTGGTAACTGTGCAGGACTTCCGATGTCTCCATCTCAAAACCCAGATAAAACGCCTCATGGTCTTTCCAAAGGTAGGCGCGAACAGGTATCGTGCCCGACTCCCCTTCGTTAGGCTGTTGTTGGGTCCAATGGGAGATAATCGCTGCATGCTTCCACACCTCTTCATCTAAGTTGCCATCCAAAACCAGATTGTCAAGGAGGGTGGGGAGTGGGAGGGTGGGAGCGACGAGGGCAAGAAGAAGGAAAGAGAGCATTTGACTATCCTATGGCGGTTTGAATGTTGCCTTCTTGGATTGGGTATGTGGTATCATTCTCCTATTCGAATCTGAGGAGGAATGGAACTAGGTATGAAACTCTTGAGACAGCTCTTTATGGCGGTGTTATTTATTGCACTAGCGACAGCGTGTGGTGGTGGAAGCAAAAACAATTCTTCTTCTAGTAACTATTTTGGGAGCCAATCTCCCGGCGATGCTTGGGATTGGACGATTGGTTCTACCACATGGTCAGCCGAAAACACCACTCTATCTTTGGACTATTCAGGTACTTACACCACTCTGCCTAGTGGGTTCTTGAAGTTGATTGTGACGGCTTCAACTGATCTCGATTTGACCTCAGATATCAGTGCGGGTGATTACCCTGAGGCTTATGCGTTGGAATACCCCGATACGATGTTGCTTGTGGCTCCCCCCGAAAGTGACGAGGGTGTCATCGTGGCTACATCCCAAGATAGTTGTTTGGCGGATGGGTCATACGACTACAACTGGATCAACATTCCCCATAGTAGTTGGACGATTACAGATGAAGCGTATGGTACAGCTACGGCGTTGTTTACGAACAGCGGTGCTGATGTGGACTTTACGATCACTATGAATGATATAACGGGCGCCTCACTTGGACCCTCTTCTTCATCCCTTGGTCATGACTGTGCCAGTGGCTTGATTACTCATCCAGTAGACACAAGCATTTTTGGCATTGCCACTTCGGGCGTGATTATTGGCGACAACGGACCAGGTGAAGGTGGTGTTGCTGGTATGTTGGCTCCTTCTTCCGATATAGACTTGGCGGCTTTGGCTGCTGTTGAGTTCCGCGGGGTTCTATTTGATTCGGGTGGATTTGACGCTTGGTGTGATGGGTACGCTGGCATAACAGAACCAACAGATGAAACGTCTTGTACCACTGATGGTGGCACTTGGTATATCGAGGGTGATGATTCCGAACCAGTGGGTACCGAAGCGTATGTGGCAGTGGGAACCGAGCCAACTTGTGCAGTGGGTGCTTCTTGCTTGAGGGGATATAGTTTTGCCGATGTAGGTTGCCACGGTTTTTCGGGCATGACCGAACCCACTGATTCAGTTTCTTGTATCGCTGATGGTGGCACATGGTTTTCACAACATGGTGTTGAAACGGATGATAGAACACCTGATGTTTGTGGCTCGACCTTTGACCAAGCTTGTGGCGTGATGATTGAGTTTACGACACAAGCCACGCCGGGGGTAATCAATGCCAATCTTTACTCCCTTAACGACGAGGGGTCTGATGAACAGATGGTGTTCACTGCGAATGTTTTAGGTGGAAAATATGTCATTTTCGGATTCGGGGCTTATCTTGAAACCCACTGCGACGGCTATGGTGGTTTAACAGAACCAGCAGATGCAACGGCTTGTGCCTCTGATGGTGGCGTTTGGGTTGAGGATCACGAGTCCTATACTTTTGCGCTCGTAGAGAACTAAGGGTTATGACTTGGAAGATCGCCCCATGGGCGGTCTTCCTCATTCCAGTGCGGCTCGTCCAAGTACTAGGGGCTTATTGTGCAGCAAGCCACGCTGCAACACCCAATACTATACTCAACCATCCATTCGCAGCAAAGAACGCCGCGTCAAGCCGTTCTAGGTTGCGCGGTCCCACAATACGGTGCTGATAGACCAGAAGGGCACCAGCGATTCCACACCCTAGCCACCAAGCGATTCCCCAGCCCACCACACCACCAAATCCCACAAACCCCAAAAGGGCGAATGCATGGAAAGTGCGTGCAATCACAAACGCTTTTGTTTCACCCCAAAAAACGGGAATGCTCTTTAGGTTGTTCTCCTTGTCAAAGGGAAGATCCTGAAGGCTGTAGAGGATATCAAACCCTGCTACCCAAAACATGATACCCACCACAATCCACCACAAGGCATCACCCCATCCACCCGCTACAGCGATCCACCCGCCAGCTGGGGCACATGCCAATACAGCTCCTAACCAAAGGTGGCACCACCATCCCCACCGCTTGGTATAAGGGTAAAGGGCAAGGAGGGCAACCGCTAAGGGTGCTAGGCGCAATGCAAGGGGAAGATCTTCGTCTAAGGGGTTCAATAGCCGGGCGCAAAACCCCAGCAGAACCAACCCACCAAAGACCAATCCCCAAGCGTCTCGTTTTCGCACCTTCCCCGAGGGGAGTTCCCACTTGGAGGTGCGGGGATTCTTTGCGTCAAGGGGTAGGTCGATAAGGCGATTGAGTGCCATCGCTGAAGTGCGTGCACCCACCATGGCGCCGAGGATCAGCAAAACGGTTTGGGGTGAAGGCCAACCCGCCCCAGCAGCGATAGCACCCACAAAGGCAAAGGGGAGGGCGAAGAGGGTGTGTTCAAACTTGACGAGACGAAAAAGATCTCGGGTAGAAGACATCATCTGTTTGTTATGGGGTGACATTCGGACTGAACGAGACCTCCTCACCCATGGAAAGAAGAGAACGCCTTGAATGGGGGTTCAAGATATTAGACCGAGTTTTTTCAAGAGGGGTTGGAGGCGCTCGGTCACCTTAGGGTCCATATCCACCTGCCCTGGCCAAGGGCGAACCAAATTCTCCCCTTCCATCCCCCGCGTAGCATCAACGCCCACTTTCCCCCCAAATCCTTCTACGGGCGTGGAATGGTCTAGCACATCGATCGCACCGGTATCCACGATCAAATCCCGAGCCGCATCGGTGTTTGCCAAAGCATGGAAAACCGCCTCGCTGGGGTTTTGTACGTCAATATCACCGTCCACCACCACCACCAGTTTGGTCATACTGAGCATCCCAATGCCCCAAATGGCATGAATGACCTTCCGTGCCTGCCCTGCATACTCTTTGTTGATGCTAACTAGGAGTGCATTATGAAAAACACCTTCAGGTGGAAAATGCCAATCCACAATCTCAGGCACCAAAAGCTGAATCAATGGGAGGAAGAACCTCTCTGTTGCATACCCCAAGAACCAATCTTCCTGCAAGGGTTTCCCCACCAAGATATGGGGGTAAATGGGGTTCTTTCGGTGGGTGATTGCAGTGAGATGTAGGACGGGGTAGGGTCCCGGATGGCTGTAGTAGCCGGTATGGTCGCCAAAGGGACCTTCAATCCGCGTCTCTTCAGGGTCAACCCACCCCTCAATGATGTATTCGGCACGGGCAGGTACTTCCAAATCTACGCTCTTCGCCTTGACCATTTCTAAGGGGGAATCTTGGAGGAAACCTGCAAAAAGGTATTCGTCAATCCCAGGGGGTAAAGGCGCAGTCGCTGCATACATCGCGGCGGGTGGTCCACCCAAGGCAACAGCGACCTCCATCCGTTCACCTCTCTTCTTTGCACCTTCCTGATGCCGTTTCCCGTCCTTATGGAGCTGCCAGTGCATCCCCAAGGTCTTATCGTCAAACTTCTGGAGTCGGTAAGCTCCTACATTTCGTGTGCCCGTTTCTGGATCTTTCGTTATAACTTGAGTAAAGCAGACAAAGGGGGCGGCATCCCCAGGCCACATCGTGGGGATGGGGAGGATATCTAGTGTGGCATTCTCTCCTTCTAAGACAACCTCTTGACAAGGAGCCTTACGAATCGTCTTGGGAAAGAACCTCTTCGCGTGGGCTATCTTCCCCAAAATACCCAGTGCCTCCCCCAGCCCAGCTCCGCTGGGGGGTTTGAGGTAGCCACGAAGACGGTCGGCAATCTCCTCCAAGTCCTCCACCCCCAATGCTGACGCCATCCTCTCCTTGGAGCCAAAGAGATTCAACCCAACAGGCGTGGTGTGCCCCCTAGGGGATTCAAAAAGGAGGGCGGGTCCACCTTGGCGGGTCGTCTGTTGCCCAATCTCGGTCATCTCTAGATGGATATCTACTTCATCCTCAATCCGTAATAGATCGCCCTTGTTCTCCATCAAGGCTAAAAAGTCGCGCAGGTCTTTTGGTGCCATCGGGTGATTCTAGATTGACCCTTCTCTCTCTTTTCTACGATTCAGCGAGGCTATTCGAGAGCGGGAACGATTCCTACGAATCATCTGAAACGGTGGTGATATCTGCACCTATGGTAAGAAGGGCAGGATAGGGTGGAAGGGAGACAGGGCAGGTCGCCTACCCTCCAGCCCCTCCCCATAATCCCAATGCCCCCTCCCAAAGAATCTGCCCTTTCTTGGTGCTTGTGGTCACCCATGGCTGCGGCTAGGCTCCGCCCCCGCCGGCGCGAGGTCAATATGAGACGCCACTTCGGTGTGTGGGATAATACCCCCCCACAGCCGAAGTGGCGGAACAG
>JACNFQ010000006.1 GCA_014384545.1 bacterium
GAGAGGACGGAAAGGGGGGGTGGGTGGGGCGCACAGTGGGGGGGGGGACGCGTGGTCAAGCGGGGCCGCAGTCGCGTTGTGGCACACGGTTAAGCACGCGCAGGGTTGCTGGGTAAGTTCTTCCCAGGATGCCAGAATTTTCCGGGAACAAATCCCTGGAGGCCACCCGGTGGGAAATGTCAGAGACTTCTTGATGGATATCGCTGATGCCGCCTACCCGGGTCCCGCCAGTGTCACCGTTGCACCCCTAAGCGAAGATGATTATGACGATGTCCTAGATTTGGTAAAGAGAGAAGGTGTCAGGGGGCGTAGCGATAGGCTAGGAGCAGAAGATAAGTACGGTTGGGTCAGGGAGAGGCTCTTTGCCCCTTCGGAGCATGGGGCGGTCGGGGGTTGGCGTGGGGAAAAGCTATTGGGATTGTTGCACTTAGGGGTTTGGTCACAGTCCTTGGGATTGTGGCAAGTTCTCCATTCAGCGATCGACCCCGAAGCTGGTCCAGGATTGACCCTGTTCCGAGACTTGTTGAATGGGTGGCAGGCACGAGCAGGAATTCGGGTGGATGCTGTCAAGATGGGGGTACCTGAAGAGGCTCAAGAAGTCTTGGAGAGATTCAAGATTGCACGGTTGAAAGAGAGTTGGACGAGAGCGTTGGTTTGGTATCCCGGAGGATAGGATAATGGACGGATTAGGAGGCTGATAGCGAATGACAATCTTTTCTCAAGAGGCGTGGCATCAACATGATTCGGTCCATTTTTTCCGGGACAGTGCGACTGGGTTGCGTGCGATTGTAGCGATTCATGACACGACTTTGGGCCCCGCTTTGGGGGGGTGTAGGTTGTGGAACTACAACACCGAAACCGAAGCGATAAGGGACGTCTTGCGTCTCAGTAGGGGCATGACATACAAAGCTGCTTGCGCTGGCTTAGATCTGGGTGGTGGAAAGTCCGTTCTCATGGGGCCCGCTCCTTCTGATCCGGACAAGCGTGAAGCGATGTTCCGCCACTTTGGGAATTGTATTGAATCCCTCGGAGGACAGTACATTACTGCCGAAGATGTAGGAACTTCGGTGGGAGATATGGCGGCGGTTGCATCAAAGACCAACCATGTTACGGGTGGTCCAAAGGCGATGGGTGGTTCGGGAGACCCCTCTCCCTATACGGCCCACGGCGTCTTCTTAGGGCTGAAGGCAGCTGTCAAACATCAGCTGGGGAAGGATTCGGTAGAGGGGCTTCGCATACTCGTTCAGGGAGTCGGTCATGTGGGGTGGTGGTTGGCTAAGGAACTCTTTGAAGAAGGTGCTGAAATCCTCGTATCAGATATCAATCCTGAATCGGTTCAGAAAGCCGTAGAGGCTTGGGGAGCCCAAGTCGTGTCCCCCCAAGGGAATGATTGGGCGTGCACGGCGATGGATGTTTACGCTCCGTGTGCCTTGGGGGGCACTCTGAATGAAAACACGATTCCTGCTTTACAGGCAACTGTCGTTGCAGGAGCCGCGAACAATCAACTCCTCGTTGAAACGGATGCTCAGGCGTTGAATGATAGAGGTATTCTGTACGCACCTGACTATGTCATCAATGCGGGCGGGCTAATCAATGTGGACCAAGAAAGGAAAGGTTGGGATAGGGATTTGGTGATGGAGAAGTTGTTGGCTATTGGCACGAGTTTGACGTCGATATTCCGGCGTTCATCGCGAGAAGAGGCTTTGACCACATTGACAGCGAGTCGGATGATCGCTAGTGACAGACTAGAACGAGTTGCCCAAGAAAAAGGGAAGAGGAAAACCTCTTGGTAATGGGTTGGGGTACGACAGCCACATCAATCGTGGCGTGTGCAAGAAAGGTGGGAACGACACAGGTTCCTCTCCTCAAGAGTTTGGGAACGATTCTCGCTGAGGATTTAGTAGCCCAAACGGATATCCCCCCCCGCCCTGTTGCTGGGCTAGATGGTTATGCATTGGCAAAAGGAGTCTCAGAAGAAGAGGGGACTTTTCGGTTGACAGCGTTCCTCCGTACAGGTATGCCTCGTGAGATGGGAGTGGGTATGGGGGAAACGGTCAAAGTAGAAGAAGGTGCCTTGCTTCCTCAAGGAACGGAGCGCGTCGTAGCTGCGTCTCGTGCGAAGGAAGCAGAGGGGTATGTGTCCATAGATGTAGGGGGTGCACTCAATACGATTCAAAGGGGAGCAGATTATATGAAAGGTGATGTCCTCTTACCCTCTGGGACACGAATTGGACCCTCAGAGTTGGCATTGCTCTCTTTTATGGGCGTGGGTTCGCCTCTCGTTCGGCGTATCCCTCCTATCGCTCTCCTGACAGTGGGGACCGAGCTCTGTGGCGTTCTTGAGGATGTGGGGCCCGGTCAGGTTCGAGATTTCAACGCTTTCCTCTTAGGAGGGATCGTAAAGAGGTTGGGTGGGAGGGCTGCTCTCTTTGGACCCGCCCCCGATGATGTGGTTGCGGTCGCAGAGACGGCGATTCGAGCCGTTAGGGCACCCGGGGTGGTCGTTATCTCGGGGGGCATGGGGAATTATGGAAAGGTAACTCCGCAAGCTCTTGATCGGATTGGTTTTGTGGAAAGAGCTTCCTTGTCGGGGATTCGACCCGCTGGGTCGGTCATCTTTGGTACCGTGGGAGATGTCTTCCTTTTTGCGTTGCCAGGGAATGCTTTCGCGGCCGAAACAGCGTTTGCCACCTTCGTCGTTCCGTTCCTAAGGAAGATGGCGGGAGAGAGAATCTCCTCCATTCTCTCCGCTCCCTTACCCATCGATACAGAGTTCTCCCTAAATCCCGAAGAGATTCATCTCCTTCGGGCTCAAGTCATTGGTGGGGAGTTGGCGATTCTTCCAAGCGAAAGGGAACACTACCTCCCCCCCCATCAAAGGCAGGGGGAAGTGATTGTCGTCGTTGACAGGGGAACCGGGTCCGTAAAGAAGGGCGATTCTCTTCCGTATTTCTCTAGAGACCCGTTCCCCCCCACACTTTGCTGATGTCCCCTCACCCTCTTTCGGGGAAGGAACGCATTAGGTACAGTCGCCATCTTGTTCTTCCTCAAGTTGGTAGAGAGGGGCAGGAAAGATTGGCGGAATCTTCAGCCTTAGTGGTGGGTGTGGGTGGCTTGGGGTCGCCGGTTGCCCTCTACTTGGCGGCTGCAGGGGTGGGGCGGATTGGGCTTGTGGACTTTGACACCGTAAGCCTTTCAAATCTCCAAAGGCAGGTTCTCTTTACAGAAAAGGACTTGGGGCTGTTGAAGGTGGATGTCGCAAAGAAGCGATTGCTCTCTTTGAATAGCGACATCAAGATTGAGACATTTCCCACTCGATTGGAAGCAAAGAACGGGATGGAAGTTCTGGAAGGATGGGATGTCGTCTTGGATGGCGCGGACAATTTTCCCACTCGGTACTTGGTGAATGATCTTTCGGTTCTCTTGGGCATTCCGAATGTCCATGCTAGTTTGTGGCGGTTTGAAGGACAACTCTCTCTCTTTGGAGGAGAAGGACCGTGTTACCGTTGCCTTTTTCCAACACCTCCCCCTAGAGGGACAGTACCTTCCTGTGCGGAAGGGGGTGTATTGGGTGTGCTTCCTGGGATTATGGGTTCGCTCCAAGCTGCAGAAGGCATCAAAGTGCTCTTAGGAATCGGGAAGCCACTGGGAGGTCGGTTGCTCCTCGTTGATGTTCTTTCTATGAAGACGAAGGAGATGCGGGTAGAGCGAGACAAGAACTGCCCTCTTTGCGGGGAATCCCCATCAATGACAGAGCCTATGGATACGGAGGCCTTTTGTGGTATGCTCCCGGAAGAAGAAGTGGGATCTGTTCGCACGCTTTCGCCTCTAAGAGCTAAGGAGATGATTGAAGAGGGTGCATTGCTCCTTGATGTGCGACAGAAAGTCGAAGTGCGCGCATGGCGCATTCCGGGCTCTTTCTGGATTCCGATGGATGAACTCCCTGATCATTTGGACCGATTGGACCCCTTAAAGACGATCGTCGTTCATTGTCATCAAGGACCACGCTCCCGATCAGCTGCAGCCTTACTGGTGGAGGCTGGGTTCCAAGATGTTTTCATTCTGGATGGGGGGCTCGATGCATGGGCACAGGAGGGCTACAAAACTCTCTAAGGGTTGACCCTCTTCCTAGAATCTCTAGAAACGCGGCTGTAAAGAGTTTCATATTTCTCTAGAGCGATTTCTGGGGAGAAGTCCTTGGCTCGGTTGATTGCCGAAAGGGATCTATCCTTGGGATTGACGAGGAGGGTCAGGGCGGCTTTGCCGAGTGCTTGACCATCACCAGCTGAGGCTAGGGCGCCGTGGGAACCCTTGCCTAATAGATCGGGTACACCGCCCACGGCTGTTGAAGCGACGGGCACTCCCGAAGCCAACGCTTCAAGAACCGCCAGACCGAACGATTCGTGGTCGCTTGAAGAAAGTAGGAGATCAGCCGTGGGATAGAGCGTCTCGATTTCACGAAGAGAGCCCAAAGATTCCACTCTGTTATGAATGCCAAGAGAGCGTGCGAGGGCAAGGGCACCCTCTTTTTCGGGGCCATCACCAGCGAGGAAGAGGCGGGCTGGTCGATTGGCTAGGATTGTAGAGAATGCTTTGATAGCGATGTCGGGTCGCTTGATGGGACGAAAGTTGGAGAGATGGAGAACTGCTACCTCGTTGGCACTATGTGCAGCAGCTATTGCAGGGTGGGGTGGTCGGTGAGGATGGAACTGAGGGGATACCCAGTTAGGGATTACATCCACGCTTCTGGTAAGACCGAATGTAGAGAGGGTCTCTAGAGCTAATGAAGAACTGACAGCAGAGAGACCATCGACACGTTCAAGCGCTTGGCGAATCAAGTCAAGATAACAAGGATCGCTGGCAAGAAGCGTTGTATCTGTGCCATGGAGTGTAACGACTTGTTGGCAGGGTTGACCTCTTTGCTTGAGGATGCCCGCAACGTATTGGTGAACGAGGGCGAAAGGAAAGGCGTAATGGGCGTGGAGTATGTCCGGGGGAGTAGATTGAGCTTGGCACAAAAGAGATTGGGCTAGGGCGAATCCATGCGGCATCGTTTTTTGGAAAAGAGGGTGGTGGATAGGTGAAGGGGTATGAACGGTGACCCCTTTGGGCGGAAGGGGACCGTATCGGAAGGGAATCTCCGACGAGAAGAGATGGACATCATGCTCTCTTTCGGCAAGCCCCAAGGCGAGTTCGGAAGCGACAACACCCGAACCGCCAGCACTGGGGTGACAAGAAAGGAAAACCGTCTTTCTTGCCATCTTGTTTACCAAGGGCATCCCCCAAAAGTAGAGACGGGGTCAACGATGGGAACTTCGCCTTTGACAGTAAGCGGCTCACCATAGTCCACACCGATGCGAAATCCCCAAAACCGAGCTCGTTGTTCTAACCAATCTGCAAACTGAGGGTCAGAAAGGAGCGTATCACTCTCTGTGCTTTCTGGACTAAAGAACTGGCTCTTGTGTGTGTAAACGGATTCTTTTTTCGTTTCAAAATCCTCTGATATATCTACGATCACACTCGGTTTGTGGTGATGCCAACCTCCATAGAAGAGGACTCTGTCGGGGCGAAATGGGGGAGGTGATAAATCCGTTCCTTCAGAAAGTCCAAAGGGTTGGGGTTGGCACCCCTCTAAGTACTTCTCTAGCCCAGCAACCATAGCTGTCCTTTCAACGAGGTGGCTCGCGGCGATGTGATCGGGGTGTCTGCAGTTGGCGTGATGAACAGCAACCAATCGGGGGCGAAGGAGCCGCAGCACGAAGGCGAGTTCTTCTCTCCATTGGGTCTTATCACGCAGGCGGCTGTCGGGCCAAGCCATCGTATGGCGAATCTGTACACCTAAGATGTTGCCCGCTTTTCGCCTCTCTTCCCGTCGAATCTCTCTAGTCCCTCTTGTTCCCTTCTCTCCCTCGGTCAGGTCAAGGATCCCTGTGGACATGCCCAAACGAGAGAGTTTGGCTAAAGTGCCTCCCAGCCCCAGCTCCACATCATCGGGGTGGGCACCGATCGCTAAGAAATCGATTCCTGAGGCTAAAGGCTGGGGGGGAAGAGTATCAAAGGTGCATTCGGACATGGTGAAACCTCCTGTTCAATAGGTTGAGCCCAATCGGAGCCAAAACGGGCTTCAGCCCACGGCAAAGAGAGAGCTCTTTCTTGGAGCCGTTTATCGGGCCAAAGGAGTCGGCGCAAGTGGGCAATCTTGCTCTCTCCTCCTTCGTGAGCAGCTCGTGCGGTTTGCCCGGATAGCTTTCCAAGTGGGGTCGTCATCTGGAGACGCACACGGTCTAGAGTGGGTAAAAGTCCTGGGTATCGACCCCCTAATTCCTCAAGGAGAGGAGAGAGGAGGGTCTCAACGCGCTGTCGGACTTCATGGATGGCACAGAGCGACTCCTCTCCCAATTGGGCTCCTACCCTTTCAGATGCAGTGATGGGGTCTCGAAGCCCCTCCAATCCGCCTGCCGCCTCAAATAGATGTCGTTGTGACTGAGGAACGAGGTAAGCTCTGGGGCGGGGAACGAGGAGGGGGTGGGCAATACCGAAGAGAGAGTACAAAGGAGAGATCGGTCGTCTGTACGCTATTTCCCCAGGACCGACCACCACACCCACCCCATTGAATAGGAGATCTTTGATAAGGGTGCGGCTGACCACATCAGGCCCAAAAGAGAGAGGGCTGTCTTGAATCACTTGGGGAAAATCGGAGAGAGCCCAAGAGATACCCGAGGCTGATTGTGCCTTGCCGTCCACCGCGGTAACGACATGACGCTTTCCCTCAAAGAAGTGGAAGAGATGAATCCGCCCTTCTTGAGGTTTCATAGGGGGGGGAATCCCTTCAGAAGCACCCTTCTTCATTTCCAGAGCGAGACTCTCTTCTACCTCTTTCCAGAGTAGAGCGAATTGGGAAAGGAGAGGAGCAGAAGCGATCTTGATGGAGGGCAGGTGGCTGGGGAGAATGGGGAGACCCAATCTCCGAAGAACGGTGCGAGAAAGATAGGTATGGTGGGCTTTCCAATAGGAGGAAAGAGGAGAGAATATCACACGAAGTCTCTCCATGACCTCTTGGGCAAACGGTGCCGTGAAGTCGGGCGCCATCTCGTCCAGCACGGATTGGATGCCCTCTAGGTTCTTTCGGTAAATGGGCACCCCAGGCTCTCCAGAAGGGAGTGCAGCCTTCCGAGTTTTTCCCTTCGCGGTAAGCCATCTCGTTCCACGAACTTCATCCCAATCATCATCCTCCGTTTCAGACCAAAGGATACCACCACAGCCCTCCCCACCGACTTGCTGGGGAAGAAGAGCAGTCGCCGTCGCCTTGTAGTGGAGGAAAAGGGGTGTGCAAAGGAGGCGAATCTGTTGCCCAGTATGAATTCTGTGGGTCGCGCGTGAAGGACAGGGAAGACCCAGTTCTGTATTATGCTTGTCAGCCTCGGACCAATCAATGGGGGAGGTCACTTTTTTTGCGGATTGGACAGCAAGATCCCAGTTTCTTGGCAAAGCGGGGTCGTGAGGGGGTAAATGGATACCCCTATTGGTGTAGGCTTGTCCTGGTGAACTCACAAGGAATGATTCTAGATGATTCAGGTTTGATTTTCCCGGCAGGGAAAGGAATGGTGGCTCGGGATGGGCGTCTAGATATCTCTTTGTGCTCTTTGACGGGAGCTTCTCGATCTTGGTCCAAGCGAGCCATCAAGCGTGGAGATGTGCGGGTCGGCAATCAAGTCGTCAAGAAACCCTCTCAAGTCGTAAGAGAAGGAGACGAGTTGTCGTGGCCAGCCTTGGAAACGCCCCGAAGGGCGTCGCCTGGTCATGTGCCTTTTGATGTCCTATTTGAGAATGACACCTTTGCTGTCATTGAGAAACCATGGGGTGTCGTTTGCCACCAAGGCGCAGGGACACGTGGAAGGACGCTTGCTGAGGGATTGATTCATCGTTTTGGACCCTTGCCTGGAGAGGAAGGTCGAGGGGGGCTCGTCCATCGTCTAGATAGAGGAACCCATGGTTTGTTGGTTATTGCTAGGAGCGAATTCGCTCTCCATTCTCTTCAGCAAGCGGTACGAAAGAGAGAGGTAAAGAGAGAGTATGTGGCATTGGTATTAGGTGATGCATCCAAAATACCCAGAATACTGGATGCATCCCTTTCTCGACATCCTAAAAAGAGAGTACGATTTACAGGACGTTTCGGGGGGAGAAAAGCGAGGACACATGTGGACAATGTGATCGTTGGCGAAGGGTTTTCTAGAGTGATGCTCCACTTGGATACGGGGCGTACCCATCAGATACGGGTCCACCTTTCTGAGGCAGGTTTTCCTGTGATTGGGGATGCTCTCTATGGGGGACGAGGAGCTAGAAAGAAGTGGGAGATATTACACGGTGGACCTTTGCGTTGGAAGGGGCATGCCCTTGTAGCCTTCCGACTCTCTTTTGCCGATCCCATCACCTCTTCCCCCTTGACTTTCGAGGCAACGCTCCCCTCCCTTATGGAGAGATTTCCCCAATAGGGGTCTTATCACCATAGCGGGTGGTGTTGTGGGCGTGGGAAATGCCCTTGTGGACTTGACCCATTCTCTTGAAAATGAGGATGCCTTGCTGAGAAGGGGGTGGGAAACGGGTGATTGGATTCCGATAGATCTTGGCGGGTGGGAATCGGCGAGGAGCATCGTTTCTGAGCCTCTTTCTGTGCAGGCAGGGGGAAGTATCGCCAATACAGTCAGGACTGTCGGATTGCTAGGGGGTAACGCCACCTTTGTGGGGGTTGTGGGAGATGATGAATACGGGGACCTGTTCAAGGCGGCAATCCTGAGGGACTGTGGGAACGAGGTCCTAGCGACTGTGGAAGGGGGGACTACGGGGCGTTCTCTCTGTTTCGTAACACCCCCCGATGGAGAGAGAACGATGGTCGTTCATCATGGAGTTTCTAGAGACTTTACGCAACTTTATTCCCAGAAGATTCCTTGGGGGAGCATGGGACACTTTGGAGGCTATTCACTTTTTGGAGAGGGAGCATCAGATTTTGTCCAAGAGAGCGTCTTGAGGGTCAAGGAGAGAGGGGGAATCGTCTCCTTTGACTTGGGAGATAAAGAAGTCGCTAAGGAGAAGCCCGATGAGGTGTGGGGACTCTTGGAGTCGGTTGATATTCTCTTCGTAAACGAGGATGAAGCCGATGTCTTGGTGGGGCTTCCTCCCAGAAAGGCTGGAAAGGAGATTCAACGCCATGCGGGTGTGGGGACAGTTGTCGTAAAGAGAGGCGCAAGGGGAAGTTTCGTTTTTGAGGGGGAGAGGTGTCTGAGAATCGGGACAGGTTCTTGCAAAGTCATCGATACGACGGGTGCGGGGGATGCCTATGCAGGAGGGTTTCTCTACGGTATCCTGAACGAGTTTTCGATGGAGAAGTGTGCAGAGTTTGGGAGGGACTGTGCATCAGAGGCGGTCTCTAGGTGGGGAGCTCTTCCTTAGACGAATAGGGGGTGAACCAACAGAGGCGATAGAATCGCCTTCCTATGCAACGAACCCGAAATCTCTTCAATGCTACTCATCTTTCACCACGAAGTAGCGCCGGAGTTCGTTCTTGGCGGGGTGGTGTTCTTTCTGTTCGGACGGGAAAGCCCCCCGTTGATAGAGAAGCCAAAAAAGATGTTCTTAGGATGCTCAAGAAGGGAGTAGGGTACCCTCTGGAACTCCCGCTTTGACCGCTCCAAAGAATCCTTGGAAGGAGAGCTTGCTTCTACCTAAGACTGATTTTCCCATGAGGGCTGGTCTCCCGAAGCAGGAGCCTAAGTGGCTGGAGTATTGGGAGGGATTGGAGCTCTACCAAAAACGACTTGACGCAAGGAGAGGTTCCCCTCGATTTATCCTCCACGATGGACCCCCATACGCCAATGGGGATATCCACATGGGTACGGCGATGAACAAGATTCTGAAAGATATTGTGCTTCGCTTCCAATGGAGCCTTGGGAAGGATACCCCCTATGTGCCTGGATGGGATTGTCATGGGCTTCCGATAGAACAGAAGGTGCTAGCTAGGTTGGGTGGGCGTATCCCTGAAGGGATGACGGTTCCTGATTTTAGGGGTGTCTGTCTAGAAGAGGCTTTGGGACATGTGGACAAGCAGAGAGAACAGTTCAAGAGGCTAGGTGTTCTAGGCGATTGGGAGTCACCTTACCTGACGACAGATTCCTCCTATGAGGCTGAGGTCTTGGTTACCTTCCAAAAGATGGTAGAAGGGGGTATCGTAGAGCGCGCCCGAAAGCCTGTTGCTTGGTCATGGGTGGCACAGTCTGCATTGGCTGAAGCCGAGTTGATTTACAAAGAGGTTGAAAGCCCTTCAGTCGCTGTTGGTCTGCTCATCCACAATGAGACGCTACCCAAATCGTTCCAGTCAAAGGTTGGGAATGACCGAGTTAGGTTGGTGATTTGGACCACAACGCCTTGGACGCTACCAAGCCATGTCGCAACCGCTTTGAATCCTCGTGAGGACTACGGACTTTTCCAGACCGAGTCGGGCTGGGTGATTCTCTCCACTGTCTTGGCTCTGGAGTGGACAGAGAGATTGGGAATCAAAGGATGCCACCATCGGAAAGTCCTAGGGAAAACCTTACAAGGGGCGACCTACGACCACCCTTTTGTCGGGCAAGGGAAGACGATTACGATGGATTATGTATCCATTGAGGAGGGCACAGGGTGTGTCCATACAGCACCTGGACATGGACCTGATGACCATTCTGCAGCCCAGAAATGGGGGTTGGAGGTGCCTTGTCCGGTGGACCACAAGGGGCGCTACTTCTCTCCCTCTGAGTTTGCCAAGGAGTTGGGGGTCAAGAGACTCCCCAACAGTCTCAAAGGTCTGGCTGGTCTCACCGTCCTAAAGTCCCAAGAGAAGGTCTTGGACGCCTTGGATTGCAACGCTGTTTTGTGGTTGGGAACGGTGAAACACTCGGTTGCCCATTGCTGGCGAACGAAAGCACCTATTATCTATCGGGCTACGCCCCAGTGGTTTGTGAAGATGGATGTACCGATGGACGGTCGTGGGGTGAGTTTGCGTTCAGCCGTAACGAGTTTGATGAAAGAGGCTCGGTTTCTGCCTCAATGGGGACAGGATCGGTTGTCGGGCATGGTGGAATCAAGACCAGATTGGTGCATCTCTCGACAGAGGAAATGGGGGATTGCCATCCCAGCGTTTGAGGATCCCAAGACGGGAGAAATCCTCTGTACCCCAGAGGTCGTGGAATCGGTTGCTTCATGCGTCAAGAAAAATGGGAGTGGCATTTGGTTTGATCCTTCGATCTCTTGCCAGAAGTTGGTACCAGACTCTGTGCGACCGCAAGAGTGGAAGGGACGGAAGTTGGTTCGGCTTATGGATATCTTTGATGTCTGGTTTGAGTCGGGTTCAAGCCACCGAGCCGTTGGGATGAATCACCCCTCTCTTTCTTTTCCTGCAGATCTTTACCTAGAAGGTGACGACCAGCACCGGGGATGGTTTCAACTCTCTTCCTTGGTGGCGACGGGTGGCACGGGAAATCTCCCTTTCAAGAGCTGCTTGACCCATGCTTTCGTCGTTGATGAATTGGGTCTAAAGATGAGCAAGAGTGTAGGGAATACAGTGGACCCCCTTGAAGTCTGTAATCGCTGGGGAGCAGATATCTTGCGCTTGCGGCATAGGTTGGCAATGAATTTTTCCAAACCACGTACACCTGCTT
>JACNFQ010000022.1 GCA_014384545.1 bacterium
GGTGGGGGGTCGCCCGGGGGGGGTCTGGGTGTGGGTCGCTCTCTTCTCTTGGGCTTTACTCTCTTTGGATCGGTTGACAGCCAAGCCCCCTCTCCTCTTAAGGATGGGCGTAGTATGTGCCCTTGCTCTCTTGGTGGGTAGGGTTTCAATGGGTGTGCTTGTCGTTCCAGGAGGGTGGCTCCCCGTATTGTGTGGATGTGGAGCAGCCTGGATGGTGGAGAGGGAATGAACGCAACGCGTTTGCTGGTCGTTCTTGTGATGAGTCTCTTGGTCGTTCGGTGTTGGCATCTCTTCATTAGGGATGGCTCCGCATTGAGCATGGCACTCAGGAACCAAGTGGAACGACCCGTTCGAACCGTTCCCAAACGTGGGGAAATTCGGGATCGGGATGGCCGGTTGTTGGCAGGTTCAAGATTGATGGTAGATATTCGTCTTCCTGAAGGGGAGATCTTGGAGGGGTATCAGAACAAGGATGGATGGAGTTTGGATATTGATCTCTCCTTGATCTCCCAGTTGTTGGTGGCATTCCCCGAGGCTCAACTACGCGAAAGAGAAGGGAGGTTTTACCCGTTGGATCGCTTGTTTAGTCATGTGGTGGGGTATACCCGTCCGATTGATGCGGGGGGGTTTGAAGATTGGGACAGCGAGGGGTACGGACTCCATGATCGTGTCGGTGCGGTGGGGATTGAAGCAGCATACGAAACCGTTCTAAAGGGTAAAGAGGGCGAAACGGTTCGGTGGGTAACGCCCGGGGGAGGGGAACGGATTTTGGATGTCGTCCCCCCTCAAGATGGGGCGGAAGTCAGGCTAACGCTCTCCGCTCCCTTACAGTGGGTGGCGTGGGAGGGGTTAGAGGATCCTTCCTCCGGAGAGGTTACGAAGGGGGTTGTGATACTAGCCGACCCCACCACAGGGGAGATTCTGGCCATGGTCAGCCGACCCGCCTTTTCCCCCTTGGCATTCATGGGGTCAAGGTGGGAAGAGCGTGCTGGGGGTGAGGGGACGGGGGATGAGTTATTGCATCGAGCCACAATGGGGTTGTACCCACCCGCATCTACATTCAAGATTGTTTCAGCAACGATGGCGATGGAGCGGATGGGTATTGATCCCTACAAGACATGGGACTGCAAGGGGTGGGTTCAGGTGGGGAACCATCTTTTCAAAGGGTGGAGATATGACTATGGAGGTCATGGTCATCTGGACTTGTTAGACAGCATAGCCCAGAGTTGTGACGAGACTTTTTACTACATTGCCAAGATCATGGCAGTTGACCAAAGACGTCCAGAGTACTTGTCTGAAACAGCACGACTCTATGGGTTTGGTGCACCTGTTGGGATTCCCCTATCTGAGAAAAAAGGGACCGTTCCGGATGGGGCATGGAAGAGGGAAAACCGAGGAGAACCTTGGTATGGGGGCGATTCGGTCAACATGATTATTGGGCAGGGGTTTCTAGAAGTGACACCGATTCAGCTCTTGGCGGCTTATCAGCCCCTTGCTCATTCTGTTAGAATCATACCTCGTCTCGTTCTTTCGGTTGGAGGGCAGGAAATGGAAGCTATTGTGCGCCCCATGCCGATGGAAGAACGAACCCGAGAGATTCTCCGTGAGGGGTTGCTCCTTGTGGTTCAGGACGACTTTGGTACCGCAAAGAGGCTACGCCAGATAGAAGGCGTCGAAATGAGCGGGAAGACGGGGACGGCTCAGGTGGGGGGTGACAGGCCCAACCATGGCTGGTTTGTGGGGTATGGCGAGATTAGGGTGACAGAGAAGAGTCTTCGCCCTATTATGATTCTCGTTTTTGCCGAACATGGAGGAAGTTCTTCTTCTTCGGCAGTCCCCATTGCGGGGCGGGTATTGGCTGGGGTCAGGGACAGTTGGAGAGATAGGGAGGGAAAGAGATGAATCTATTGTTGGGGCTACATGCCCTTTTTAGTTTGAGCTTGTTGACATTGGTCTTGATACAGACGCAAAAAGAGCAAGGGATTATGGGTCTTTTTGGTCAGGGTGGATCTGGTTCCAGTTCTCGTGGAAAAGGACAAGAAGAAGTCTTGAAGGGATGGACGCGAAGAATCGCCATCGCCTTCTTCATTTCGTCTCTGGCGATCGCTGTTTTCCAAGGGTACGTCTAACCCCAAAACGATAGACATTCCTTTTCGTTCCTAGGTACCGTTGTGCACCCGGCAGGTGAAGTCGTGCATCCCTATCTTTTCTCGCAGATTGTGAACGAGTGTGGAAAACCCCCCTAAAGTTAAAGTTTGGTGCCTCGTTGTAATCCACTCGAACCAAACCCGCAAGAATACCCAATGACCTGCCACGCACGCCGTGCATATTATGGCAAAAAAGACGTTGAGTTTGATCATGGTGCCCAGGGTGGGACTCGAACCCACACGCCCTTGCGGGCACATGGCCCTCAACCATGCGCGTCTACCAATTCCGCCACCTGGGCTTAGAGAAGTAAATCCTAACCCTTGCATATACGTTTTTCTCTCATAAAATGGGGTCTTGAAGAAAAAGAAGTCGATTCCTAATAGGGAAGATGAAGATCGAACCCTAAGAGAGATTCTCTCTTGGTTGTCTGGCGAAATGGTCTTAGAGACCAAGGAAGAGGTCACCTTGTTAGAAGAAGGACTCGTTCACCTGAATCGAGCCTATTACCGAAAGGGAAGTAGTTTGGTTAGCGATGCCGATTATGACCGAATCGTGATGCATCTCAAAGAGGTAGCAAAGCGTGAAGAGGGGCTTGTCCTACCCAGTTCACCCCTCTACAGAGTGGGGGCACCTATTGATGAGAATGAAACGGTGCCCCATCCTGTTCCCATGATGAGTTTGGACAACAGCGAAGGTCTGTCGGGATTTGATGAGTTCTTAGACCGGTTGAAAAAGGGATTGGGCAAAGAGCCTTCCCTCATTGCCGAATTGAAGTTGGATGGAGTCGGTTTTTCAATACTTTACATTGATCGCTCTTTTTCCCTCGGGCTTTCAAGGGGAGATGGGGCTCGGGGCGAAGATATCTCTCATACGTTGAAGACGATTCAAAATCTGCCTCTAAGATTAGCGGAAGGGGCACCGCGCTATCTGTTGGTTCGGGGAGAAGTCATCATTCTGGATGAAGACTTTGAGGAGATGAACAGGGCTAGAGAAAGTCAGGGTATGGTTTTGCGAGCCAATCCCCGAAACACGGTAGCAGGAGCCCTAAGGAGCAAGGATCCCAAGGACGCAGCACGTGTTCCCATGACGGCATTGGGGTATGAGGTGGCGATGGTAAAGGGTGAGACAATCTCAACACATACTCAATCAATCGCTTTGCTGAATCGGGTGGGGTTCCCATTGGATCCACGAAGGGTCGTTGGAACTGGAGAAGAAGTCAAGACCTTCTTTAGGGAGATTCAGTCCCGAAGAGTGGAGTTGGGCGTTGATTGTGACGGCATCGTTGCGAAAGTCGATGAACATCAATTGCGGAAAAAGCTAGGAAAGACCGCAAAGCACCCTAGGTGGGCATTGGCATTGAAGTTCCCTGCCCGCCGTGCTGTGACCACCCTGTTAGGCGTGGATTGGCAGGTTGGGAGAACGGGGGCATTGACACCCGTGGCCAGGTTAAAGCCTGTGGAAGTAGCTGGGGTCGTTGTCCGAAATGCGACTCTACATAACAGGGCACGATTCTTAGCATTGGCACTAAGCCCCGGAGATAGAGTAGAGGTGCTTAGGGCTGGTGATGTGATTCCCCAAGTGGTAGGTGTCGTTCCAGGGTTCCAAGGGGAAGAGAAGCGACTCACACCACCTACCCAATGTCCTCTCTGTCAAGAAGAGTTGAAGAGTGAAGGGGAGGGGACACATCTCATCTGTCCCAATACGGAATGCTCGGGCAGAATCTTACAAGGGCTTCGCCATTTCGTAGGGTCAAGTGGGATGGATATGGAAGGTATGGCCGGAAAATCCCTCCTTTTCCTCGTCAAAAAAGGATGGGTAAAGAACATCGTTGATCTCTTCTTGTTGGAATCGGTCAAGGAGGACTGGGTGGGGTTGCCTGGGTGGGGTAGTAAACGTGTTGAGAATATTCTCCAGGGCGTTGAGAAGGCAAAGGAACAACCCTCTTGGGTTCTCTTGACGGCTTTGGGCATCCCCCTTGTAGGCCCTGAAGTTGCCAAGATTCTCTTGGGGGCGTTTGGTCCTGATGTCAGAGGATTGGTGGGCATTGCTGAAGAGGAGTTGGCGGAGGTCAAGGGTGTAGGACCACAGATTGCAACGGCGGTCGCTACTAGCTTCAAGCGTGAGGAGTTTGGTGAGAGCTTGGCGGGGCTAGAAAGAGCGGGGGTCAGGATGGACAGGCGGGAGAGTAGATATCAAGGTGGGGGTCGTTTGACAGGAAAGAGAGTCGTTTTTACCGGAAAATTAGGAATCGGTCGAAAAGAGGCGAAGTCTCGGGCAGAGAGTCAAGGGGCAACGGTAATGGGTGCAGTCTCATCAAAGACCGATTTCCTCATCAAGGGGGAAGGAGGAGGTTCTAAGGTCAAGAAAGCAGAAGCGTTAGGTATCGCTGTGATCAATGAGGATACTTTTCTTTCTTATCTAGAGTAGATTCTCTCTTCGCAAGCACTTTCCAGAGGTGCTGGGAAGTCCTTATCAACTCCATTGAATCCCTGCCCACCGCCACCTTTCATTGCCCGCGGGGTGATTGGGGATCACTTGAGGTCAGGAAAAAAAAGTGGGGGGAGCCGAAGCCCCCCCCGAAAAGGTGTGTGGTGTGTGGTGTGTCAGGGGATTGTCTAAGCGTATTGTACCCGAAACCGGAATGGTCTGCTCAGAGAATCACCAATACTCTTCGTAATGGATGTTGCCGGGATTCTTTCTCCCTCTATCAGCGGTGTGACCCAAACCTTCCAACACCTCAATCACGCCCAAGGGGGTGGGATAGCTCTCCACTCCAGTCTCCTTATCCGTCTGGGGGACACCTAACATCTTGGGGTTGCCACAAAAGAACCAATGTGTCGTTTCAACTTCTGGGGTATACCCCAAGAGTTCATCCAACATGCCATCGCCGATATACCCTTGAATATAGACCTTTTTCTCGATATCAGGGTCGCGGGTTGAAAGCCCCACATAGTGGTAGTTTGGATACCTCCCCATCAGTTTCTTGTGGGTAGCTAGGTAGCCAAAGTCATGGCGGAACCGTGCGACTTCTATACAGACGATATCTCCCTCAAACCCATCCGAAAGGAGCTGGGAAATCATGGACATATGTGGTGCTTCCCCCGTACCCGTCCCCCCCAGAATGACAGTTTTGGTGTTCTCGCCCATGAGTTCAGATGTGTAATGCCCCGTCGCCTTTTTCCCGATTTGGAGGCGATTTCCTTCTTTGAGAGCGAAAAGGCGAGGGGTTAGACCAGGCGCAGGATTCCCTTCGCCATTGTCTCGGACAAGAACGATATAAAACTCGTAAAAATCGTCCTGCCCCGAAGGAACAAGCTCACCGGTCTCGTCATCTAAGATTCGGTGGCTAATGGAATAGGCTCGGCGCACCATCGTCGTTCCATCGGTAGGGGGCTCTTCTTTCTGGGTGCCTTCTAGCCGACTTTCAAACCCCAACAACCCTAAAGTGGTGTATTGTCCAGGCTTGTAGGTCGCTTTCGCCCCATCAGGCTTTACCCGAAAAACTGCCAAGTCATCATGTGTGTATTGAATCGATACAATGGACGCGTTATACTCAGCAGCGCGGGCGGATTCTTTCTTCCGGGTTTCTTCTGCTTCAAGGCGGGCTTCAATAAGATCTTCAGGCAGGATGAGGAGATCTTCTCGGGCTTCAAAGGTGCCTGAAGGGGTCTCTACTTCATAAAAGAAGAACCACTTTCCACCTTCAAGACAGACGCGCCACCCTAGAACTTCACCTGTCTCTCCGCTCTCGGTCCTGACGGGATCACCTTTGCGAAATACGAGAGGCATAAAGGAGGATTCTAATCCGACTTGGGGTCATTCGGAGCAACCCAAACGACCGTCAGATACTCACCACTGGCTCCCCTTGAAAGGAGAAAGCGATCTACGAAAGCAACGAAGGTCCAAACGAGTGGTGCACACCATACGGGTGCCTCGTGGTGATGAGCAAGGTGGATGCCAATCGGGAGAGCCGATGAGATATGGGCTCCGGGCAGGACTTTCTCTATAGCCGGAAGAATACTCTCTTCGGAGCAATGTTCAAAGGGTGCATCTACGACGGGGGAGGGGGGGGAGGGTGATTCGCCCCAACCCAACCGACGACGGATACGAGAGAAAAAAGCGTGGGGAGCGATCGGAAGGAGGCGATCCAACCATTTGACCCAAGATCCTAGAGATGAGTCAAAGCCCAAATGGTCAAGGATGATGAGCCTGCCACCGGGTAAGAGAGACTCCTTGATTCGTTGGAGAGCACCCTCGGGGTCGGGCAGGTGATGAAGAACATCCCAAATGGCGACCACATCGTAGGTCTGCTGGGGCAAGGGGTAGGTGCCCAAGTCCGCCGAAAAGTGATGGATTCGGTCTTCCATACCTTGTTCTTTCGCATAGGTCTTGGCGATTTCGATTGAGTCGGGAGCGAGATCTATAGCGTCCATTTCAAACCCTCGCCGGGCGAGCTCAAGGGCTAACCATCCAATTCCACAGCCAAAGTCCAACCCACGACCAGGACCGATTCCAGCTTGGTCAAGGAGATTCTTTTTGAGGCTCCCGCGCAAAGCGTTCTCTATTCGGTGATCGTTGAAAGGGTTGTAGGGGCGTCGGTCAATACGGGTAGCATTCTGGAGATCAAGCCAATGGGGCGTTCCTCGGGCAAGTGCATCAGAATTGAAATGTGCCCAAAAGGCAGCTTCGTCCTGAAGATCCTCTTCGTAGGTCATTCCGTCTTCTTTCCCAGGGCAGTTTCCTTATCACCATCATTCCCATAAAGTGACCATCGGTGGGCATGGGCACTCCGGCGTGGGAGATCTCCCTGCAGGGGGGAATACCCCGTATCGTCAAAACAGCCTCGATGTCCCTCAGAAAAGGCGAAGAGCATCCCATCCGAAACGACGCGCCCTTTCTGGGTGGTGAACCTAGAGGCAACCGCTTTGGGAAAAAGAGAGACGAATCGGATTAGGAGGCGGAGAGTAGCACCTCGAAGGTCGGGTTCTTTGCTGGCTCGGTGGAGGAGAGCTTTGATACGTCGCAGGATTTCCAGGATCGCCCTCTTTGGTTCCCCCAAACGAACGAGTGCTAACAGGAGATTACTCTGAACCCAATAGTATTTCTCAGCAGTCGGCTTGTGGCGTAGGTGCCAAGAATGGCGATGGACGAAAGTAGATTGTGGAGCAGAGAGAATGGTCCATCCCTTTATGCGTGCTCGCCAACACCAATCTATGTCCTCATAATAGAGGAAGTAGGGTGCCCACAGGTCGCCGACATCTTGGAACGCTTTTCGATTGATGAAGGCGGCACCAAAACAGGAGCCCAAGATCGGTTCGTTCGCATCAAACTGCCCCAAGTCAGGTTGACCAATTCCACGGTTTGCTGCCAGGAATCCTGGATGGACTTGTGTCCCTACACAATCAAGGTGCTTGGGGTGGTCAAAGAGGAGAATCTTAGGTGCGATTGAAGCGATTTTAGGGTGCGTAGCTGCGCGAAGCAATGCGTTGACAGCACCTCGTTGCGCAGTAATATCAAAGTTCAGGACCAAGACCCACTCTTCGTCCAATAACGCCATTCCTGCGTTGACAGCTGCCCCAAAGCCCCTATTTGTGGGCAGAGAAAGAATCTCTGCACCTCTTTCTTGAGCAAGGGAAACGCCTCCATCGTCTTCGCTGGCGTTGTCTACCACGAGAACGCGTGTTAGGGGTTCATGGCGTAAACTATCCAAGAGATCTTTGATGAGATGGGCGGGCGCCTCGTAAGAGACGATGAGTGCGGCGACCCTAGGAGGAGACACTGGTAAGGCTTTCGGTTGCCTCTAGAACAATTTCCAATCCATCCAAAGGTTCTTGGGGAGGGGAGGGATGCTTCGTTCGCTCTAAAAAAACGGAGAGTTGTCGGTCCAGATTGTCTTCTCCATGGGGGGGCGATTCCACGAGGGATTCAGGATGCCCCCCTTGGAGAGGATACTTGAGGAGAGTCTGAGCGATATAGTCTCCCAAGAGGAGTGCGTCTTCGGTCAATACAGAAAGAGTGCGATGTCGTCTCTCGGTTCTCCAACTGGAAAAGAGATGGGCAGTGGTATCACCAGCACGTAAGGAGAGGCGTGCGGCATCGGGCGAGCCATCAGGTCCTTGGGTTCCCACACCTTCCCTAAGAGTCAGTTTGCCAAAGAGCTGGGCGAGGATATCCACATCGTGTATTAGCGAATCCAAGATGATTCCATCCCCTACGATACGACCGGGTCTAGGAGCGAGACGCGTTGCAGAGACCAAGCGGGGGGGCGGTAGGGTTTCAAGGAGGCGAGCCAATGTTTGAATCATGGGATTATGCCGTTCAATATGCCCCACCATCAATGCAAGACCCCCTTCTTTGGCAGCGTCCACCATCTCCCTAGCCTGAGCAACGGTTCCAGCGATCGGTTTCTCAACGAGGGTATGTACGCCCTTAGCGAGGAGGGGGAGAACCGTGGGGGCGTGGGCTTGAGTGGGAGCAGCGACGACCGCGGTATCAAAGGTCCACGAAAGTGCCTCCGAGAAATCGGTCGTCCGAGCGATTCCTTGGGGGAGAACCTCAAGGCGCTGAGGGTCAGGATCAAAACATCCGACCAACTCGCAATCACTTCTGGTGAGAATATGGGAGAGATGGAGCGAGCCCATCCGCCCCAATCCCGCCAAGAAAACTTGATGGGATTTGGGGGTCAACGACTGAGTGGGATTCAACGGTGCCACCTGCAACTCTTCTTCCACTTCAAGAGAAAGAGACGGAGTTCTCGTGCTGGAGGTGTGTCGGTATTCTCCAATGCAAGAAGAATCTCTTCGGAGTTCTTGCCATCCCTATAGATGCGCATTGCGGCAACCGCCTCTTTTCTCGTTTGAGCGTCAGGAAGACCACGTCTGTTCACACCCAGTATCTCTGTGCCAAATCCATGATCAGCAACGAGGGAAAAAGGGGGGACCGAAGCACGGATGGGGGACATCCCAGCAACCATGGCACACGTTCCGATCTCTAAGAACTGATGGACCATCGTACCTCCTCCAATCACCGCACGATCGCCCACCACAACATGACCAGCCAGTTGGACAAGGTTGGTCAGAACGACACCATCTCCTAAGCAAGAATCATGACCCACATGGCAGAGGGCCATCAAGAAGACATCTTTACCGAGGGTAGTGGGCGTGTCTCCCGTGGAGCCATGTACTGTAACAAACTCTCGAAGAACCGCTCCGGCACCAATCCGGGTGGCGTGGTCAGAATCTAAGTGAGCAAGATGTTGAGGAGCTCCAATCGTGACACCCCTTGAGAGACGGGACCCGGCTCCCACCACGACATCCCCTTCAATCCGCACCGAATCAGCCAAAACCACATCTTTCTCAATCTGCACCGATGGACCGATATGGCAGGATGCCCCCACTTGGACAGAAGGGTCAATCTTGGCTTGGGGGTGGACAGTCACCCCTTTCGTTCCTTCTTCCAGATTTCAGGGAGGCGTTTCAAGAGAGCCCAAAGTCGCAGGGTCTCTTTATAGGGGCGTGCAGGAAATCCGGCAATGGTATCTCCTTTTGGAACATCCCTTAGCACCTTTGAAGCGGCAGCTGCGGTTACATCTTCCCCAATCTGGAGATGATCGGCCAACCCCACTTGTCCAGCAGCAACGAAACGATCACCCACCTTTGTGCTTCCTGCAATACCTGTTTGGGCAGCCAAGAGTGCGGACTTGCCCAAAGTCACGTTATGGGCAATATGGCAAAGACCATCAGTTTGACTCCCTTCACCAATGCGGGTGGGATCAATCATGCCTCCATCAATCGTATTCAGCCCCCCCAAGACGACATCGGATCCAATAACGACTCCACCTCGGTGGGGAAGGCGCCTAGGATGCCCCTTCACGGGATGAATCGCAAAGCCTTGGGCTCCGATGACAGAACCAGCCCCTATCACACTTCTGGCACCAATAGTGCAATCTTCCATAACGGTTGCGTGAGGCATAAGAACGGCGTCTTGGGCAAGGATAGACCGGTTGCCCAAGTGGGAGAATGGGTGGAGGGTAGCTCCTTGTTCAACCACGGCATGGGGTCCTACAAAAGCGAAGGCAGAGAGTGATGCTTGTGGGTCAATCGTTGCAGTCTCGTCCACTGCTGCTTGGGGATGAATACCGACTGCGACTTGTGCGAGGGGGGGGCGTAAAGCGACTAAGAGTTGAGCAAAAGCGACTTTAGGTTGGGGGTGCAGAAGAGCGGGACCCTCGGCAGATGTCGCTAGGGGTATCGCTCCGAAAGTGCGCAGAGAATCTGCAGATTGTGGGGTGAGAGCAAGCCCCAACCCTCCTTGAATGGGGTTGTTAGAGGAACAGAGTGCTAGGACGGGGGTTGTCCCCTTTCCCTTTACTTGTCCACCGACAAGGGTGGCTAGACTTTCTAGGGTCCACACGCTAGAAAAGGTGACCGACGCTGAAGTGGAATTGGGTGTTTCCATCTTCAAAGTTGTACCCGAGGTCAAATCGAATCGGTGCAACCCCAAAAAACCCCACCTGCATGCGGAACCCTATTCCAGCCCCAATGAGAGGGTTCTTGAAAGAGAGGGATTTCCACTCATTTGACGTCGTTCCCATGTCCACGAAGGCAACAAGACCGTAGGGGCTGTCAGGGGGAGAATACCGGAACTCCACATTGGATAAAGCCATGAACTTCCCTTTTTGTTCTCCTACCTCGTACCCACGCAGACTGTTGGCACCACCAACCCAGAAGAGGGTCGTTGCTGGGGCAGACCCTCCAATGATTCCGCCTGTATACCGCGAGGCAAAAACCCACTTTTCTCCCATGGGATGGTAAGTGCGAAAATCTATGGTCTGTTTTCCATAAGAGAACTCTCCGCCCAACATACCGCCTCCCCATTCGGTGGCAAAGCGCTCATATCGCCCCTCTCTTGGGCTAAAGGGATCAAAACGCGTGTCGTGGGTAAAGGAAAGCCTTGCACTGTTTGCTCGCCCGTCTTGGATGGCGTTATCAATGAGATCGGTTGGCGTCAGAACAGGACCCGATTCATGGGTAAATCGATTGTCCGTGGAGGAAAGTCTTAGGTCGATTCTGTTTTTCCGATCCAAGGGACGACCAAAGTCAATCGATCCACCGGATGAGTCTCCCTCAAAATCGCTATTCTCTCCACCCCCATCAGGGTAGATTCGAACGAGGCTCGTTGATTTGAAGCCTCGGGCACCAAAACTGATATGGGAAGGGCCGATACTCCTATTTGCATAACTTAGGTCATAACCTAAACCAAGAATCCTAAACCAAAGATCCACAACCAAAGATCCCAAACCAAA
>JACNFQ010000017.1 GCA_014384545.1 bacterium
TGCCTCTTTCTTTCCAATCCCAAGCCAAAGAAGATTCTCTCTTCTTCATGGGGGGGAAGAGCAAATCCCAGACGGGATTCAACCTCTTTCCCCTGCCAAGGAATGGTCAAAGACGCGTCATGACTATTCCCCACAAACGATCCTTCTCCTTCCTGTCCCCCCCATCCCAACTTCTTGACCCACCAAAGGAAGCGCTCGGCACCCAAGAGATACCCTTGGGGGTCCACCCCTCTCTCAAAGCGGTATGAAGAATCCGTTGAAAGGGAGAGTCGTCTGCCCGTTCTCCGTACACGATGGGGGGCAAAGGTAGCAGCCTCTAGATAAAACGCCCCTTCTCCTTCTTGGGCAGCACTCCTGCACCCCCCCAACAGTCCAGCAATTGCCAGAACTTCCTCCCCCGAAAGAACCAATAGATCAGAAGGGGAGAGGTCATACGCTTCTCCGTCCAATCCCTCAAAACAGCCTGTTCTTCCCACACCAACTTGGAGACCCTTCTCTAGATGGGCTCTCCCAAAGAGATGGAGAGGCTGCCCTGTTTCAAAGAGGACGACATTCGCAAGGTCCACCACCGGATGTATGGGATTGCGACCCATCCAAAGGAGTTTCTCTGAAAGGTCGGTGTGGGGGGAAGGAGAGAGTTGGAGGGGAATACCTAGGTAATGTTGACACTGGTCATCTAAGAGTTGAATCTCAACGGCACCGTCTCCAACTTCTGAGTAGATCGCTCTTTTTGTAGAAAGGGGGCTTAGGGGTTGATCCGTTCGGACAGCAAGTTCGCGTGCCAAACCATAAATGGAGAGAATATCCGTTCGGTTGCTGGGGGTATCCAGTTCCAATACCTCTGTTCCCTCCACGACTCCAATACCCTCACACTCCAGACCGATAGAGGTAAAGAGGTCAGCGACTTTCCGAGCAGGAAGATGTAGGGGAACGAATTCCTCAATCCACTTGAGGGGAGCAAGCATATCCCAACGATTCTATGCCACCTATAGGATACCCGGGGGCAGGCTGGCTGACCGCGGGGTTCATTGAACCTTGAGGAAAGTCCGGACTCCATAGAGCAGAAGCCGTGGCTAATGACCACCCGGGGCAACCCGCGAGAAAGTGCCACAGAAACGAAACCGCCCGGCAACGGGTAAGGGTGAAACGGTGGGGTAAGAGCCCACCAGCTGGTCGGTAACGATCGGGCTGAGGCAAACCGGGCTTGGAGCAAGGGATTGGGGAGGGTTGCTCGCCCTTTGATCCAGTCAACACCGCAAGAGGTAATCGGCAACGATTACCCCAGATAGATGGTCAGACAAAGACAGAATCCGGCTTATAGGCTTGCCCCATCAAGGACATTCTTGATCCAAGACGGTGTTGACTTGGGCATCTGCTTCCTTGTTCTCTTCTCTAGGTATATGCCGAAGAGGGGGCGCACCCAATAAGTTCCATTCTTTTCTAGCTTCAATGACGATTTCCCTAAGGTGTGTTGCCTTGACTTTCCACTTCCCCATGACTTGATTGAGAATAAGGAGGCTGTCCCCCTCAATTGAGCCCTGCTCTCCACTCTCCCCATAGAGAGAAAGGGCCAATAAGAACCCTTCGTACTCAGCTTCATTGTTCGTCTTTTTGCCCAAGAACACGCCTCTTGAAGAGACCACCTCTCCATCCAAGAAAGCGACTGCTCCGGCTGCAGCTGGCCCAGGATTTCCTCTTGCTCCTCCATCAAATCGGACCACGAATCTAATCAGCTGATTCTCCTCTTCTTGCCGATTACCATCACCAAAGCCTCCAGCCCCTCGCCACGCCCCACAGGACCTAAGCCTTCACCATGACGCGCCGTAATCCGAACCTCATCTTCAGACAGCTCCAGAACTTCCCTACACCTATTCTCAATCATGCCTAAATAGGGGGACAACATCGGTTTCTCCAAACGAATCTGTGCATCTATTTGGCTGACTAGAAACCCCCTAGAGCTAATCACATCTCTCGCTTTCTCTAGGAGAAGAACCCCTGACATGCCCTCGGTCCATTCCTGATCATCAGGGAAGAATGTCCCAATATCGCCCGCCCCTGCCATACCCAGCAATGCATCCGCCAAGGCATGGGCAAGGACATCCCCATCAGAATGAGCTTCTGGACCGACAGATGAAGGTATCTCTACGCCCAATATGACCAAAGGGAGACCGCGCCGTAGGGGATGTCGGTCCCATCCCAAACCAATTCGGGGGTTCAAAGTCTGTCCTCATCTCCGGGCCATGTCAACTTGGGATTGGGAGAAGGGTCGTGATGGACAGAGATGACTTCACCAGCATCCAAGAAAAGCCTCGTCTCTTCGGGTACGTCCCTTCCCAAGAGAGAGAGGAGGCGAGAACGAAGGAATGCTTGGGGGGTGTGCACTTCATGAATACCCTCTCGGTCTACGATATCTGTCATCTCCCCATTGGTAATCCGTGCCAAACTGTGGGGAACGGGTCTTGTGAGTACGGAAGCAACCGCACCATTCTCCAAGTCTTCAAGGAGTAGAGGGAGAGCCGCTGGAGAGAATGAAGGGCGGGCACAGTCATGAATTACGACCCACTGGGCGCCACAACGAGCCACCCCTCTTTGGACACTTCTTGCTCGAGTAGCCCCTCCTTCTACCACCTCAAAAGGGAGTCCGCTTAGGACCAACCTAGCCTCTCTTAACTTGCCCAAAGGGACGACAGCTATGGCGTTTGCCCACGGAAAGGAGGAGAGTCTTTGGGCTGTCAGCCTGAGGAGAGGGACGCCTCCTACTTGTAGAAACGCTTTGGGCGTACCCATTCTTCTCCCTTCACCAGCCCCTACGAGAACTAAGTCAGCTTTTGAGAACGCGTGTAAAGACAATCTGCCCTGCTTCCGTTTGGAGAATGCTCTTCACCTGAACCTCAACCGTTTCTCCCACTTTATTCGATCCATCCTCAACGACGACCATCGTTCCATCACCCAAGTGACCCACACCTTGCGCATCCTCCGATCCGATTCTTGTGATCTCAATGGGGAAGTTATCACCCGCCGAAAAGTGGGGGCGAAGCGCCAATGCAAGCTCATTGAGATTCATTACCTTCACCTTTCGCATCTGTGCGACACGGTTCAACGCTAGGTCGTTGGTAATGAGTGCAGCGCCCAATACTTCTGCCAAAAGGACAAGATGTTCATCAGTCTTCCCTTTGTCGGGAACCATCTCCTCAAGTACCCTCAAGGGCGAATCGCGTCGCTCCAACATCTCGTTGAGCGTCTGTAGCCCTTTTCGACCACGTGTCCTCTTTGTGTGGTTTCGGCTATCTGCCAAGAGGTGGAGTTCTTCAATCACAGTATCAGGAACCAATAAGGGACCCTCCAAGAACCCCGCCTTGAGCACGGCATCAATACGACCATCCAAGATAACATTCGTATCAAGAATCTTTGGGTATCCACCTTTTCCCCCACCTCTCTTGAGGACTCCCGCCAAGGGATCCGCTGCCACCAAGGTCAAAACTGAGAGGTAAAGAATGAGGAACCCACCAATGAAGGTGAGCATCTGACTGGGCCCCTTCGCCTCAAGGAAGAGTGACGTATGTGGAGAAAGGTAAAGTGTTGATAAGAGAAGATAGAGAACGAGGAATCCCACCACCAATCCCAACAACCCCGAAAGGACCTCGCTGGGTCTTTTTGCGAGAATCGTTGCTGATAGATCATTATTGAACCGGAGGGCACCATCCATGATGGGCCGAGCCAAGACACCAAACAAGATTGCAAAGAGGACCTTGACACCCAGTGAGAGGGCTGGCCCTTGTGCTAGCCCATATGAATCCGAGACGAACTCAGATAACAGACCTCCGACCGAAAACCCGACAATCAGGAATAGGAGTCGGTAAAAACGCCTCAAACAGGTTGGAGAATAGCCAGAATCTCTTGGCAGACCTCTTGCATGCTTTCATCAACGACTTTCTTTTCGCCTTTGATACCTAAGTAGCAATCAATCTCACCACAAATCTGCTCCACGACCGATGTCAACAACTTATCATCCAGAATAGAGAGGCGTCCCTTAGCCTTCTCTTTTCTTGCCAACAAATCCCTAGCGACTTCGGCAACGAGTTGGAGGTTCCCACTCTTCAATTTCTTTAGATTATCTGAATGTTCCCTATTCCACCGTTGACGAATCGCCTTAGGAGCAGTCTTCAAAACACGAAGACATTCTTCCATCTGGTGATCATCAGCGACATGACGAATCGCCAATTCATCATCGGGATGGGCAGGAATCTTGACCATCAAGCCCTTATGGAAAAGACTAACGAGCAAGTATTTTCTCATCTCGCCACCCGGAATCAAGATATCTTCAATACCCTTGATAAGACCGGCACCGTGAACAGGGTGCACAACACCCATCCCTACTTGGTAGGGAATATCCTTCATTTGTCCTGTTTTCATATCTCCTCCTTGTGGTTCCTTATTTCTTTGCTTTCTCTTTTGCTCCACTCTTGATCACATCAAGAGTGAATCCTTTCTTGCCGACCGAAACGACGATCGTATCGCCCGATTTTGCCTTCCCACCCAAGATGACCTCGGCCATCGGTTCTTCTAAGTCGACCTCAATCTGTCGCCTCAACTTCCGCGCTCCTTCTCGGGGATCATGTCCTCTGGTCGCCAAGACTTTCTTAGCTTCGTCATCAACCAAGAGGCTGATACCCTTATCTCCAAGGCGGCTCTCCACGAGGGATAGCTGCAAATCTACAATGACCAACATCTCTTTCTCTCCCAAGGGGCTAAAGGCTAAGACTTCATCCAAACGACCCATCAGTTCTGGGCGGAATCGACGCCTTGCCTCGTCCATCAGGCGACTCTCAACGTGAGCTGGGTCCAAATGAATCGATTCGGCACGGTCTCCGAATCCCATATCAGGGGCGTTCAATAAGCCGTCTGTCCCGGTATTGCTCGTCAAAATAATGACCGTATTACGGAAGTTCACCTTGTTTCCCAAAGAATCTGTAACTTCTCCTTCTTCAAGAATCTGGAGAAGAATATTGAAGATGTCAGGATGTGCCTTTTCTATCTCATCAAAGAGAACGACTGAATAGGGCTGACGTCGAACCGCCTCTGCCAATTGGCCTCCTTCATCAAACCCTACATAACCTGGGGGAGCCCCCAACAACCGACTTATAGCGTGCTTTTCTAGATACTCTGACATATCCAGACGAATCAACTTCGAAGCATCACCCAACAAGAACTGGGCTATACACTTAGCCATCTCTGTCTTGCCAACACCAGTTGGTCCTAAGAAAAGGAAACTGCCTTGAGGTCGACGAGGATCCGACAACCCTGCCTTCGCCTTCCGCAAGACGGCGGAGACTTTCTTCACCACCTTCTCTTGCCCAATAATCGATTGGGACAACTGTGCTTCTAGCCCCAACAATCGGTCAGTTTCCTTCTTCTCAAGCCTAGAGACGGGGATTCCTGTCCAGATATTCACGATATAAGCAATCGTCTCACTCGTTACTTCTTCTTCTTGGAGAGCTCGGACAGCGGATTCCTCTTGCTCCAACTCTTCGCGCAATGCCGTTATCCTGTCCCTCAGGGCCGAAGCATCATCCAAATCCTTGTCCAAGACAGCTTGTCGCTTCTTTTCCTCTTCTTCTTCAATCTCTTCCTCTAACTCCACCATGCGCGGAGTCTGTATCGAGAGTTGTAACCGAACTCTAGAGGCTGCCTCATCGACCAAATCGATCGCCTTATCGGGCAGAAACTGTTCCGTGATAAAGCGATGGCTAAGTTGTGCAGCGGCAACCAATGCGCCATCGGTAATCTTGACGCCATGGAACTCTTCATATCGGGGGCGTAATCCCTCAAGAATGAGAACCGTTTCATCCAAACTGGGCTCATCGACCTTGATCAATTGGAATCGGCGGTCCAAAGCTGCGTTCTTTTCAATATATTTGCGATACTCTTGAAAAGTAGTCGCTCCGATACACCTAAGTTCGCCCCGTGCCAAAGCAGGTTTTAGGATATTGCTGGCATCGATCGCTCCTTCTGCTGCACCCGTACCTACTAAAGTATGCACTTCATCAATAAAGATAATAATCTCGTCGTTAGCATCCTTTATCTCTTGGAGAATCTTCTTGATTCGGCTTTCAAACTCGCCCCGATACTTGGTCCCAGCTACGATACCTGCCAAATCCAAGGCAACGACCCGCTTATTAGCAAGCCGGGGAGGGATATTCTTGTCATGTATTCGTTGAGCAAGCCCTTCCACAATTGCGGTCTTTCCCACTCCTGGTTCCCCCACCAAAAGGGGGTTGTTCTTGAGCCGTTTGTTCAGGATGTTCACCATCCGCTCAACCTCAGCGTCTCGACCAATGGTGGGGTCTAACTTGCCCTCTGACGCAAGAACGGTCAGATCCTCTCCAAAGCGGTCTAGGCTGGGCGTACCGCCCTCTTTGGGCTCTTCAGCTGGCTCTTCTTCTTTTCGACTTTCGTAAAACTGTTGAATCTCGGCTTGGAGCTCTCCAATAAAGAGCCCACTTTCACGGAGCGTGCGTCCCGCATCGCCCCCATGCTTGAAAATAGATGCAAGGAGATGTTCACTACCGATCTGAGCTTGGCGCGTTTGGCGACTTTCATCGTACGCTAACTCGAAAATACGCTTCGTTTCGTGACTAAAGCTGACAGCAAACTCTTCGGTCCCTTGGGAAGGTAGATTCTCTTCGGCACGCTTGAGCAAATCTCCCACCTTAGCACCCATCCCCTCAAGGACACGGTGGGCATTGGCGTTGGGACTTCTCAGAATAGCAATCAGTAGATGGAGGGGACCCAATGCACGGCTACGGTTCTGTTTCGCTATCTTTTGAGCCTTGATAATGACTCTCTTACTATCACTATGGAACTTATTCCACATGGAAATTTCTGATGACCTCCGTTTGGCTGAACTCCCTATGCCATAAACTGCATAGGTCAGGTTCATACCCCTCTATTCTACCATGAATCCTTCTTGATGCTTCTCCCATCACCCTTACGGGGTAGAGAACCCTTTAGAACCTCCTTGACCTCGTCACGAGATATATCCTTCCCAAACGAGCGAAATCCTGCCCAAGAGAATCCGTTGTCAAGTGCTAGATTCCACAAACTCTCAACACCCCTTACCGAGATCTCTCTACCGAGTGTACAGAGATCGGTTCGCCCTGTCAAAGAAATGAGAATCGTTTCGGCTTCGCACGCGTACGCAATCTCTTTGGGCAAAGGCCAATCATAGGAAAACTCAGGCTTCCCTGGCAGTCGAATCTCCCCTGCTTCCAAGAACAGACAGTCAGGTCGTTCCCTAGCTTGTGCCCTTGAGACATCGGGGGGGAGTGCGACATCCAAAACGGCGGTTCCAGGAGCAAGAGCATCAACGGGGATTGCTGTGCCACCCGAAGAAGTGACTCCTACGACGCGCTTTACCTTGGGCAAGAGGGCTCTTGGGTCTGTCCCCGCGTCCACCACAGTTCCCTTTGGAAAGGACTGAGCAAGAGCTTCTGTTTTTTGGGCGTCTTTACCTAACAAGAGTACACCCCGTGTTCTATCGGCAAGGATCCGAGCAACCGCCGAACCGATCGCTCCTGTAGCTCCAACGATTGCTACTCTCTCGTCGGCCAATGGCTTATCTAGGGACGCCAACGCCTCCAAAGAGGCAAGTGTAGCCCCCACGGTAAGGGCGTTCCCCGTAGTTACGGGTATAGGACTCCTCTCTGCGACTGTGATTCCCGCATCTCCCACGACACTGGTAAAGGCTCCTAAACCCATTACAGTAGCTCCTCTCTTAGCCCCCCATTCAGCCGCTTTGACCAAAAGGCGGTATGTCGCTTCTGGGGGGCGGTTCATCATCAAGCGAGGTGTAGAAAGTAACCCCATGACCCATCCTTCACATCGGTTCCCTTGAGGCGTTTCAATACCTGTCATCTTGAACAGAGGGAATGGGCCCAACGAACCGACAAGGCGTTCAGCCCATCCTTTAGGAAGAATCCCTGTCCACTTCAGGTGTTGAATACGCTGAAGGTCTCTTTCTTCGGGAGGATGAACGACGAATAGGAATCGTGCAGGAGGGGTCAAGAAGTTGCCTTTTGGAGCCCCCTTTCAATACCACGAATCAGGTCGTCACAATCTTCAATCCCCACAGATAGGCGAATGAGTTCGTCGGTGATTCCCCGATTCTCTCGCTCTCTTTCAGGAATCGAAGCGTGGGTCATTTTGGAAGGGAGGCAAACGAGGCTTTCAACACCACCCAGAGACTCTGCCAAAGTCCAAAAAGTCATCTGCGAAACAGCTTGGGGTGCAGAACAACCCTCTTTGACCCTGAAACTAATGATGCCACCACCACCTCTTGCCTGTCTCCGTTGAACCTCATGTTGGGGGTGGCTAGGGTGCCCTGGCCAAATCACTTCTTCAACGAGAGGATGTTTTTCTAGGAATCTTGCTATCTTCCCTGCCGACTTGAGATGTCGTTCCATCCGAAGTGCTAATGTCTTTATGCCCCTTAGCTGGAGATAACAATCCAAAGGACCAGGAATCGCCCCAGCATCGTTCTGAATGGACTGTAATCGTTCGCACAGGACTCGCTCTTTGGCGATGACACATCCACCCACCACATCTGAATGTCCACCGATATACTTCGTGGTGGAGTGGACGACCAAGTCCGCCCCAAGGCTCAGGGGATTCTGGAGGGCAGGACTCATGAAGGTATTGTCCACCGCCAGAATCGCTTGAGGGGCCAAAGCACGAATCTGGGCAATATCTGTCACCTCTAACAACGGGTTGGTAGGCGTTTCAACCCAAATAAGGTTGGCCTTCTTCCATCCTTCAAATCTGTCTGGTTCTGTGGTATCTACAGATAGCCACTCTCTTGTGGGCAGGACATCGCTCCGAAAAAGCCGAGCTGTTCCTCCATACAAATCCCTTCCAGAAACGAGGGTTTGCCCTGGTTTCAGCAAGCGCATTACACCATCCACAGCCGCCATTCCACTTGCAAAAGCGACTGCCCCAACACCTCCTTCTAGGTTTGCCAAAGCGGACTCCAATGCGTGGCGCGTGGGGTTGTTGGTGCGAGAATATTCATAATCACCCACAGGTTTTGCTGGGGCGCTTTGGGCATAGGTGCTGCTTAGAGATACTGGAGGCATTACTGCACCCGTTTGGGGGTCGGGTTCTTGCCCTCCATGGATACAACGCGTTTCAAAATGACTCTCTCTTTTTTTCATACCACCCAACGATCCCAAGGTCCATAGAGACCTTTCGATAGATATCGCTCTCCCCCATCTGGCAGGAGAGTAACGATTTGCGCCCCCCTCCCCCTCCTTTGGGCAATACGGCAAGCTGCTGCCACCAATGCCCCGGATGACCCCCCTACTAAGAGACCTTCTTCTTTTGAGAGGCGAGATGTCATATGGTGGGCAACCTTGTCAGAAACGGTCTCAACACCATCTGCCAATTCAGGGTCCCAAAACCCGAGCGTTGCCAAATCATCTACACCAATACCTTCCACTTTATGGGGGGCTGATTCGCCTCCAAGAAGAACGGAACCTTCGGGCTGAACAGCGATGGAACTAATCTTTGGGTTCTTTTCCTTAAGGAAACGAGCAACACCGACAAAAGTCCCTCCGCTTCCCACCCCACAAACGAAGGCATCTATCTTTCCATGCGTCTCTTTCCAGATTTCAGGACCAGTCGTCTCGTAATGGGTCTTCCAGTTATCCCTATTCCCAAACTGCTGGGGGCACCACCATCCCTCTTCCTCTTCTTTCTCAAGAGACAAAGCGATAGCGCCTTCAATCCCTTCAGCGCTTGGGGTTCGGAGGACGGTGCCCCCCAAAGCTTCAATCAACTGGGCTTTCTCCAAACTGAACCGGTCCGGCATCACGGCGACCATCTTCAGCCCATAATGAACAGCTGCTATCGCCAAAGAAACTCCTGTGTTTCCTGCAGTCGGTTCTACAATCGTCCCTCCCACTTTTAGGTCTCCTCTTTCTAGGGCAGCTCTGACCATCCCAAACCCGATTCGGTCTTTGACAGACCCCCCTGGGTTGAGGTGTTCGCACTTGGCGAGAATCGTTCTTCCCTCTGGGGAAATACGCATTAGAGGGAGCAGAGGGGTATTCCCCACAAGGGAAGCCAATGTGGGGGAGTCCACCATAGGGAGGATTCTATCCTCCCACCACTTATCAGTTGAGAATGTCGATGCGCTCTTCGCAGAAGTCCCCAATCTTGGGAACTTTGATCTTCTTCCCCATAAGAGTAGATCCTGCTAGGAGGACGAAAGTGAGAATCATCAATCCTCTAAAAAGGTCGTGAATAATGGGGCCAAAGTCCCCAAAAAGAGGGAGGGAGAGATTCCGCACAATCATGAAGGGCAGTGCCACCATGATGCTCTGTAGAGCGTGGAACTTGACCGTGGAGTTTTTCCTCTCCAGCAACAACATCACAGCTCCAGATATCCAGGGAAAGACATAGCACAACGCTCCTGCCATATCTTGGGATAGCCTTAGTGAAGTTGGGGGTATAGCCTCTTTCTTGGGCTTGTTGCCCACTTTCTTATCAGTCATCATGGCCTCCTTTTTTTCCGTCTCCTTGCCGAGACGGCACTTGACTTTATCCTATACTCTCCAAGTGGGGGTAGGGTTTCCCTTATTCAGGTACCCCTAGGCAAATCGCGACGGTATCTCTTCGGGCTGATTGAAGCCCCCAACAAGGTCAAACGGTTGGATGGGGGATATCGTTTGTCCCCATTGCACCGAATGGGGCGATCTGCAGTTTTAGGAATCTCTGGTCTTCGTTTGGGAACGGATCCAATCCAGATAGGTATCGAGCCCATCAATGACGGGAAAGACAAGGAGCTCAGGGGTATCGTAGGGATGTCCTTCCTCGAGCGCCTCTTTCAAATCTTCAATACGCCCCCGAGTCGTCTTGATTAGGAACATCTGCTCGCTCTTATTCTCTCTCTTTCCTTTCCATAGATAAGCTGAAGACACATTGAGCGTAGAGATACAAGCGGCAACGCCCAAATCTAAGAGAGATTGAATCCATTCGTACTCTGTGCCTCTCTTGAAGGGCTGAAGGGGATACGTGGTGATGGCAACCACGACCTCTTCAGGATCATCTTTCATGGGGGGCATTCCCCTCTTTCCACTTCACATTACATCCTGCACTGGGAATCTGCTCTCGGGGAGGTAACTCCTTGGCTAGGAGACAATCAATTGCAAGTCTAAGATCCTGACACGTTACAGGGATACCATTCCCTGGTCTGCTGTCATCCAACTGACCTCGATAGGCCAATCGACCTTCTGCATCATAAAGAAAGAGATCGGGCGTACAAGCAGCCTGAAAAGAGATCGCTGCGGATTGGTCTTCGTCATATCCGTACGGAAACGGGAACTTGGCCCT
>JACNFQ010000064.1 GCA_014384545.1 bacterium
TTCGGCGAAATTGGCGTGGGACATCGCTGCAAACATGCGCTGAATTGCCTTCAGATAGGCGATCTTGCTAGGTCCTTCGGAGGAGGAGGGTCGCTTCGAGGTGGGAGGACGCTCTTTCGCCCCGCAGGAACTTCTTGATTCCTATCCAAGGAGATTCCCTCTCCAAGAGCACCTCAAACCGGTCGCCCAAGAGATTCATCAACGCCTCCCTCGTCAGGCTGTGAGGGTGGGCGGCGTCCCTTTCCTTAGCCACTTCGAACCTCTCCACCGTCAAAACGAAGTGCCCACCCTCCCCCAAGACGCGATGAATCTCCGAGACAACCTTGGCGGGATCTGTGCAATGGTCCAGTGCGTTGGAGCAGAACACAACGCTGAACCGTCCGTTACCGAAGGGGATCTTCTCTCCCGGTGCACCGTGAATCTCTATCCCTTCGGGGTAGTCATAGAGCTCCTTATATCTTTTGCCCAACGGGTCCACACCATGGCGCTCGCCGGGCAAGAAATGGAGCACCGTGCTGATGCCACACCCCACATCCAGAATCGTAGCATCGTTTCCCAATCCCAACAACCCCTCCAAGATACCCCAATGGCGATAACTCTCCCAATACGCCTTGACTTGGTCTTCATTCCCCTTGAACTCTCTGGCCCAGTCTCTCTGGAATGCGAGTTCGGCAGCCTCCTTGGTTAGGAGAGTAGAGGAGAGCCGGTCTAACCCCACAGCTTCTAGGAACTTCCGAATGGGGCGAGGTGCCCTGTTGAAGGAGATCCTCCATTTCTTCAGGAACCAAGCGAGGGTGGGGTGAGGGAGCTTCTTTGCCAAAGAATAGTCTATTCGCCGGGGGCGGTGCTGGTGGTGCGGAACCCATCCACCACCAAGGGGGGCACCCACATTCTTACACCCCAATGGGAGACGAGTTGGGGCTTTCCTGCAGCGACAATGGTTCCGAGGATACGGAGCGGAGAGTCGTTGAACCTGAGGTTTTGGAGACGAGCCCCCAACGCTCCACCTTTGACTTGTCGCAATCCATCTCGGGTAAGACCGGTCAGCCCCATCGTCATCGGTTCTACTGTGCGAATATACCAAAACCGGGGAATGAACATCCCCTCTTCTACCTTGTTGAGCAGCTCCTCGTCTGAAGAACCTTCTCCCTGTACGGTTAGTCCCAAGTTCCATGACGAGCCCGTGCTTTGGCGTTCTGTTTGGGTTGCCCAATACCGATCGCAGGGCAGAGACTTTAGGTACCCGTCCTCCACCCACACCCTCTTTTGGAGAGGATGTCCCTCTTCATCAAAAGGTGCAGTGCGAAGGGCAGAGTGGCTAGGATCTGTCCAAAGAGAAACCCCTTTGCTCAATAATCTACCATCTTCTCTCAATGGGAAACCATTCTCCGAGAAAGGACTCCTCCCTTCATCCGTTCCGCGAGCCTCACCCATAGCCAAGCACCAAACCACAAGAGAGCCAACCGCTCCTGCCGAAAGGAGAACGCGATGTTCTCCTGGTTCCTGAGGGGTGGAAGAGCCGGGCGCAATCTGTTGCTCCAATGAATGGAGGAGTTTTTTGGGGTTGAGTTGGAAGAGATTCCAAGTGCTTTCTGAAGAGACCCTATAACTCCCTCCCGAGGGATCTGTGAGTGTCCCACTGACCCCCCCACGGCTTCCCCGATGAAACAGATTCGCACCTTGACTGGTAACAAGTGTGGTTGCCTCCCAACCCGAGGAGACCGTCCCCGCCAAGGTGCGTCCTGCCTTACCCGCGGCTTGTGCTGAAGGGGCAATGATAGCGACCCTCTCTTGGGCTGTCATATGGGCAGTTGCCTCATCCCAAGCCTCTCCCTCCACCACACCCACGCCGTCCATAGGGGGTAATGTTTCAGGATTCTCGGGAGCTAAGCGTGCAGCGTCTTCAGCCCTAAGAATCGTTGCCTTGATTCCTCCAGTGGATAAATCCGTGGTGGATGCCGCGCCCACTTTTTGACCATCCCACGCGGTGGCAACGAGCGTTCTGTCATGACGACTTGTATGTTGGGTAACGCCATTGTTCGCCACGCGAGTTAGGTCTAGACGCTCCTCGTCAAGAGAGAGGGAGAGGTGCTCCAAAGACCTATCTTTGAGTGCCTCAGAAAGTGATGAACGGAGATCTGTGGGCTCCATCAGTTTGCATCCCCCACTTGGATGCCCCGAAAAACCGACCACGAGGCGCCATGGGTCTGCTGTCCCTGTTGGCTGGGTTGCCCTTTGCCACAGTTTCGCACACCGTGAGGAAGCCAATCATCCTCGCCAGCCACCCCATCACACGCATTCCAAAACTGCGTCGTAATACTACGGTAGGTGACATCACTGTACATCCCCCGGACTTTCCCATCCCGAATCTCCCAAAAGGCATCCCCACCAAACTGGAAGTTGAACCGTTGCTGATCGATACTGAACGAGCCCCTCCCCTGAATCAACACCCCCCTCTTGACCGATGCAACAAGGTCGTCCTTAGTAGGGGCTTGGGGTCCTGGTGTGGGCTTTAGCCACACATTGGGAATGCGGAGAATGGGAGTATTTGCCCAACTATCAGCATGTCCACAGGCACGCCCCGCACCCTCCTCCCCTTGGAGATAGGCGGAATCCCTCGTGCTGGAAAACCCTCTAAAAACCCCCTCCTCAATAATCTTGAACTCTGTAACAGGGACACCATCATCGTCCCATCCCAGCGTTGATTGACCGTGGGGGAGTGTGCGGTCGCCCTGGACATTGACCCACTTTGAGCCATACTGGAGCGTATCTATATCAGATGTTTTTAGGAATGATGTCCCCGCAAAATCCGCCTCCCATCCACACGCTCTATCCAGTTCGGTGGCGTGACCGATACTCTCATGAATCGTAAGGGCAAGGTGGGCAGGATCCAAGACCAAGTCCAATTTGCCAGAAGGACCCTGAGGAGCATTCGCTCTCTCCACCGCTTCTCTACCGACTCGGGCACCGTTGCCCGGAAGGTCTGCCTGGCGAATGTGCTCGTATCCAATCGTAAGGGGAGGAACTTGATACCCTCGGGTGCGTACTTTCCCATCACGCCCTTTTCCCCACGCCATCAAGTCGGGAGAGAGACGCACGACTTTTTGGGTGATGTCGCACCCTTGAGTGGAGAAAAACCGTCTGTTCTCTTCGCCGCAGAAGGTCTCGGCGGTCGCCCTAAAACACCCTTCTTGACTGAGGCAAGCCTCTGTGGTAGCTAAGAGCATCTCGATGCGTTCTTGAATAGGAACGGTAAAGGGGTCTTCCTTGACGGGGGTTTCAAAACGCCCCACTTGGGGGGGGAGATCGGGCCAAGAGACGGGTTCGGGTCGGAGGGACGCTGAAGCTTTGGCAACCTCTATCGCCCGGAGGAGCGTAGCGTTGAGAACATCTGGGGAGAGGTCGGGCGTGCTGGCAAATCCCCATCCCCCATCCACTAAAACCCTGATGCCCACACCTTCACTTGCGTCATCCTCAATGCTCTCTACTAAGTGGTCACGGACCGACACCGTTTGCGACCGGTATTTTCCGTAGCGAATATCCCCATATTGGGCACCCTTCACCAACGCATCATCGAGAAGCGACCGTAAGACTTCGTCAATGGAGAGGGAGAATACTTCAGGCATAGAGGGAGGATATCACACCTTTATCTCTCCCCTTGCGACTCGGTCCTTTGAACTAGAAGCCAGCAGGGGGGTGATGGTCCCGAGGTGGGGGGCCATGAGGCATATCTCTGCCGTGCATTCTCATATCTGTTCGCATCCGTTCCCAATGTTCTCTCCAAGCAGCGCGTTGTTTGGGGGTTAATCCTTCAATGAACGCTCGGCGTTGTTCAGGAGATAGGCGCCTAAAGGTGCCGAGGAGATCGGACACTTGACCCTTAACATGATCAATCTCACCTCTTTGAGGTCTTTCACTTCGTGGGGCTTGTGTGGTAAGAAGAGGGGGAGTAGATGGACCTTGCTCTCCCCACAAACCATGCCCCATCCAGAAACCCAAAGCGAGGGTGGCTATGGGTAATCCCCAAGCCCATGAAGGTCGTTTAGGTCTTCGCATGACTTTCGTGGGCAAAGGGATTTCCTTACCATCGGTAACAACGATGCGGTGTTGACGCTTTCGCGCCGCTTGATCATAAGAAACGAAAGTCCAATTGCCAGATAATACGAGCTTTCTCTCTTCGTCTAGCGCACGAATTCGATACCCCTGCCCGCGCACCTTCTCAACCCACCATAGACACTGCGTCTTCTTTTGCTTATATAAAGCCCGAAGGGATCTAACCAAGTTCTGACGCGTGGACTCCACCGCTTCGGGGATATAGCCACAACCAGGGTTTTCGGTTGAATACCCTGTTGCTTCCCATGCCTCTTCGAATACCAAGATACCTTCTCTATCCAAAACGAAGGCATCAAGCAAGGCTCGGAACATCCCTGCCTGGTAGTTAGAACCTCCTGTAGGGAATCGACTCAAGAGGACCTCTATTTCCTTTCGCATCAACTGGGGAATCACTTGTTTCATATTTGAGCAACCTCCTTTGCCGTAGTTATACTATAACCGATGGGGGTTGGTTTCTAATTTGGACTAACTATGAATTACCAATTTACCCACCCTTACCATGTAGAAAAACTGTATTGAAGGTGGTAGAGTGTGCCTACAAACAGACCGATAGGAGGTTTTGGTATGAACAGATTGAGATTGGGAACGATTTGGATTCTCCCTTTCCTACTAACCGTTGCGTTGGGTGCAGGACCTGGGGACGAAACGAAGAACAAAGGGAACCGCGGTGGCGGTTTACCTTGGGAGGCACTGGAGGGACTAAGCCAAGACGAAATAGCCGAACTGAGGGCTTGGCTTGCCAAAGCACCTGCTTTTGTCAAAGAGCGAATCCGGGGGCGTCGAGACAACCAGAATCGTGGCATTGTCCGTGCACAAGGAGATAGAGATGATAGCGCGAGTACCGAGGATCGTATGCGTCAAGCGATGGATAAGATTCACGCCGCAGTTGAGGCTGGTGATATAACTCCGGAAGAAGCTCGAGAAAAAATAGCAGGGCTAAGGCGTCGCATTGGGGATCAAGGGGGTGGCGACCATCAAGGAATGGGAGGCCAAGACATGATGGGTATGGGAAACCACCGTCAAGGTGGCGGAAATCACGACCAGATGGGACAAGGACGAAGAGGTCGTGGTCAAGGTCGTAACAACCACCAAGGGATGAGGCAAGGACACCAAGGTGGAAGGGGGCAAGGTCAGATGGGTCAAGGACACCAACGGGGTGGTCAAGGCTGGTCCCAAGGGATGGGTCAAGGTCACAGAGGTGGTAGGGGAGAAGGTCGTAACAACCACCAAGGGATGAGGCAAGGACACCAAGGTGGAAGGGGACAAGGTCAGATGGGTCAAGGACACCAACGGGGCGGTCAAGGCTGGTCCCAAGGGATGGGACAAGGACGAAGAGGTCGTGGTCAAGGTCGTAACAACCACCAAGGGATGAGGCAAGGACACCAAAGGATGGGTAGCAACGAGGGAGGGCCGCGTTCGATCGAGAGGGAGTTTTCCTTTCCTGGAGGCGAAGGTCGTCTCCGCATGGAAATCCATAGTATGGACGGTATGCCCATGATGGGGGGAGAGATGCCTTGGGGCGATGGACCTCCCCCATGGATGAACCCAGAAATGATGGGTGGCATGGGCATGATGGGGGTAGAGATGCACATCATGATGGAAAGGCATCACGGTGGTGCATCCGAGTGTGTCTATTCGGGCACATCAGGTGCCAAATGGGATGCCAGCAAAGGGTGTTGGGCTAAGGACATGGAGCACGCCATGGTTCACCATGTTCAAGGTGAACATGACGGAGAACACCAAGGTGGACGGCACAATCGACGGAACGGTGGTCGGCAACACCGTCAAAACCACTAGAGAAGAAAACAACCTGACCGCCGTGAGGGCGGACACTCTTGGGGGAGTCGGCGTTGCCGCCTCCCCCTTTTCTCTTTTAGAATCCCCCTAGCGTTCCGCGGTAGCTCAGCGGTAGAGCGGGTGGCTGTTAACCACTAGGTCGTGGGTTCAAATCCCGCCCGCGGAGCGCCGACATCCCCGCCGTGCGAAGCACGGTCACCCCAAAACGAGACACCGTGGGGCGCATAGCGAACCAAAGGTGGATTGGATTGGGGTATTGCGATCTGCATAGCAGATTGCGGGGATATCCATCTCATGCGGGAGTGGAGCGCCGACATCCGCGCCGGCGTCGGTCCCTCAGGGGAAAAGGACGCCTACATCCTCGGGCGTGGGATTGGTGTGGGGTGGAGCAGGTCAGAGCCCCCCCCGGCTACTCAATCCCCAAGGTCTCCTTCGCTCTGGGGCCGTCAATCAGGCGTTCGGGGAGATGCCCCCACATCCACACTGGCTCGCCGTCAACGAGACAACCTGGATACAACCTCTCCGAACCAAACATTGGGTGTATGTGCCAAGCATGGTCTTCTAAGGGGAGAGGGGGCACCTCCAGCATAGCCTCGGCGTCCCACAGCCACCAGTAGCCCTTGAGTTCCTCCAATGTGAGCGGCGGCGTGGAGTTGCCTCCCACCAACCCGGGGGAGTACGGGTCGATTTGGGGGGTCGTGAAATAGACAACCGAAACGAGCGCTCGGCAATAGGCGAGGATCGCATCAAGGTTGGCAGGCTTGGGTCCGTCTGGGTAGGGCGTGGATACGTCTGCTCCTGGGGCTGACCAACTCGTGGCTTCCGGCTCGATCTCCCCGCGGAACAGAACGACCGTTGTGGAGGTAACTGCGACAAAATGCCTCTCCTCTTTCTCCACCCAAGTCCAATACGTGCCCGGTTGAGCGTCATCAGGGGGAGGACCCTCTTCTAGGACGCCGGCGGTCTCCGAGAAAGGATCCCAGAGATTCACAGCCGCGAATTCCGGTGTGGCGACAAAGGCGGAAAGGGTCTTTGGCGACGGGGCATGCGACGAGGTGGCATGGAAGGCTCCCGCCAGCCTAGTGAAGTTTCCCGCCACCCTCCGATCCAGAGGGTTGTCCACATCGAACCCGTCCTGGAGATAAGCCAGATGTGGCCAAAAGGGGAGCATCCCCACATTGACCTCCCCAGAGGTCTCGGTCGCGAACTGGGCGGCGGCCACCCCCTGTGCGATTGCGGCTGCAGACGCTTCACCCCCATCCCGCACGCATCCCACTGCAGACAGGACCCATCCCCCGGCAAACAGGAAGAGAGCCGCGTTCTTCCTACTACGAATCAGTTGAGACAACAATCTGTGCATAACTTGCATCCCTCCACTTCGTCACCCCACGCATCACTGCTCTCCGGCACACACTGCGCCAATTGCCCAGGTCCACAATTACAGTCTGAACAGTCAGGACACTCAATGATCTGAATAAACTCTTGAAACCCAGCCCCCGTGCTTCCGTCAGAACGCCACTTGCAGATTGTGCCGCATCTTGAGGTGGACACGGCACATGACCGTTGGTAAATGACTCGTCTCTGCAGTCGTTTGCACGGCGTGAATGGGTTATTGCAACATTCAATCGCTGGGAACGGATTGTCAATGTAGTAGGGCGTCCTTGCCTGGTACTCACAGGGCTCAATCCCCGAGCAGAACCAGCAAAGATCCTCCTCGCCTAGAACGGTTGACCCCACAACGATCGTCCCAGAGGGACAGCCTCCGGGTGCACCACCAACGGGCTCTAAGGGCGCAGGAGGCCCGCCCATGCCCCCGCCTCCCCCTATGGCTGACATAACCCAAGAGGGGATCGACCGATGCAGCCAGCACATTCAACGCAACGGAGTCCTCCAGCGCTGCCTGGGGCAAGCCATCTCTGACATTGCTCTCGGTGAACAACACCTTGGAACCCATCCCTAGGAGCACAAATGGTACCAACACAAACGCCCATCTCCCGTTCATCGCATACCCAGTATAGCATGAACCTCTAGACATCTTGACTTTGGAACGATAGCGAAGTGCGGACAAGTGGGAGTCGGCATGGATATACTCCCCTTGTTCCTATTTTGTTCCTATGCCTAAACCCGTCCTCTTACGCACCCACAGCCACCACTCGCTGGGGCAGGGTGTCCCCTCCTCCACCACCCTTCTAGATCGCTGTGCTGCTATGGGCATTGGTGCAGTGGCACTAACCGACACCGACACGATGGCGGGGGTTATTGACTTTGTGGCACGGGCACGTGCCCGTGCTATCCAGCCTCTTCCCGCCACAACACTCCAAACGCATGCTGGCGATCTCATCCTCCTCCCCCGAAATACCAAAGGGTGGGGGGGACTCTGCCGACTCCTTACGCAACGGCGGATGGGACGCGCGCCCACACCCATAGATGCGCTGGAACAGATGGAGGGGGAGGGGTTTGTTCTGGCTACGACACCCAAATCCCTCCTTGCTCTCCCCGACCGACACCCTGATGTGGTGGCAGGGATTCCCTTCCCCTTGGGTGAGGGGCGGGAAGCAGCGCGGCGGATGCGGAGCTGTGCCTCTAGCCGAGGAATCGTTATCGCCGCTGCACCATTGGTTCTTTTTTTGGATACCGAGGACCACCTCCTCCACCGACTTCTTTCGGCGATTCACCATCTTTACGACTTAGAGAACACCCCCGCTCGCTTGGTGGCATCCCCCACCAACTCTCTCCCTGTGCCCGCACTTTACGAACGAATCTATCCCAAAACGGAAAGAGGGGTAGCCTATGAGATTGCCCTTGCGTGCCGATGGGGATTCCCCCATGGGCGCGCCCCACGCCTCCCGACGACAGGGCGGTCCCACCCCCACCGCGACCTTCGCCGCCGCTGCCTCCAGGGGTTGCGCAGCCGGGGACTGTCAAGAAAGCGCCCCTACACCACACGCCTCGCCCGCGAGTTGCGTGTGGTGCGCATGCTGGGATTCTCCGACTATTTTCTCTTTGTGGCGGGGATAGTGGATGACGCCCGCGCCGATGGTCTCCCTGTGATTGGGCGAGGCTCGGCGGCAGACAGTCTCGTCTCCTGGCTTTTGGGCATCACAAGGGTGGACCCTGTCCATCACAACCTCCTCTTCGAGCGCTTCTTGAATATGGGGCGGGCCGACCCCCCCGATTTCGATCTGGACTTCCCCAGCGATGCCCGCGTGGGGGTGATTCGGCGCGCCATCCGGCGCTTTGGCACCGAACGGTGCGCTGTGATCTCCACCCATGTCCGCTTCCGTGCCCGCGCCGCCTTCGCCGAGGTCGCCAAAGCGCTGGGCGTTCCTGAGGCAGAGGCACGCAAGGTGAGCAAGCGCCTCCCCGCCCGCATGGATGGCGATGCTAAGAATGCCCTCCACCGCATCGCGGGGGGGCGGGAGATCCTCCGGCTGATGGAGTCGTTCCCTGGGGTGTGGGACGCCGCCCGCCGCCTTGTGGGGAAGCCCCGCCATCTCGGGAGCCATCCGGGGGGGCTCGTCATCTCCCCCGACCCCATCACCGACCTCGTTGCCGTCCAGCGCTCGGCGATGGGGCCCCGCATCACCCAACCAGAAATGGTCCAGATCGAGAAGGGCCTCGGCCTCCTCAAGGCGGATCTCCTGGGCAACCGCAGCCTCGGCGTCCTCCGCGACGCCTGCCACTGGCTGGATCTCCCTTGGGAGGGGTTGATGGCGACCGCCCATACCCAACCCACCCCCGGGATGCGTCGGCGTCTTTCCGAGGGGCGCACGCTGGGGGTCTTCTATGTGGAGAGCCCTGCAATGCGCTCGCTCCTCCGCCAATTGGGTCCCACCGACTTTGAAGGGCTCGTCGCCGCCTCTTCCGTCATCCGCCCCGGCGTCAGTTCCTCGGGGATGAAGGACGCCTACATCCGCCGACGACGAGGGTTGGAGCCCCCTGAATACCCCCACCCCCTCCTCCAAGACCTCCTCTCGGAGACGTTGGGCGTGATGGTCTATCAGGAGGATGTTCTCCGCGTGGCCCGTCATCTGGGCGGTTTGGATTGGGCCGAGGCGGATGCCCTCCGCAAGATCTCCAGCACCAAGCGGGGGCGGCGGGCGGCGGTGGGAAGGGCGGAGATGGCGTTCCTGAAGGGCGCTGTCCAGCGTGGATGCGCCCCCGCCCTCGCCCAGGACCTCTGGCGGCAGATCGCCTCCTTCGCCGGGTATGCCTTCTGCAAGGCACACTCGGCGTCCTATGCCCAAGAGAGCATGGCATGCCTTTGGCTAGCCGAGCACCAACCCGTGGTGTTCTGGGCGGCGGTGCTAGCCAATGGCGGGGGATACTACGGCGAATCGGCGTACATGGAGGAGGCGCGACGGCGGGGCATCCGCATCCTCCCCTGCGACCTCAACCTCCCCGGCATCCTTTGGCAGCCAGAGAGCACCCGTCCCCAAGGCGCGTTGGACGCCATCCGTCCCGGCCTCTCCGGCATCAAGTCTCTCCGGGCGCAGACCCGCCGGGCCATCATGGAGCGCCGCCCCTTTGCCGGCGTGCGGGATTTCCTCGCTCGCACCCCGGCCAATCTCGGGGAGACGTTGAACCTAGTGGCGGCGGGGGCGTTTGATTTTACGGGGGGGGAGCGGGCGTCCCTCTCTTGGCTTGCCCTCCTTGAAAGTTCCCGTGGGCGGGGCGGGGGCAATCTTGTCGGCGCCGTCCCCGACCCCCCCCACCCTCCCCGCCCCCCTTGGTCCACCCACCAGCGCATCGCCCGCGAGCGAGCCGTCTTGGGCTGCTCTCCCACAGCCCCCCCGATCACCCTCGTCCACCCCCCGCCCGATACCATCCCCATCGCCGACCTCCCCTCTCACACCGGCAGGGATGTGGCGGTGGCGGGCCATTTCGTCTTGGCGCGGGGGCACCGCACCGCCAAGGGGGATGCCATGCGGTTCCTGACGGTGGAGGACGAGACGGGGATGTTGGAGTGTGTCGTCTGGCCTAGGGCATGGCGCCTTCTCCACCCCGTCCTGCGCCGGGGGTACTTCTGGCAACTTTGGGGGCGTGTCCAGACCCGCTACGACGCCCTCACGCTAGAGGTAAGGGACGCCCGCCCCCTTACCTTCAAGACATAAGAGCATAGAGAAGCCCCCCCACCCTGCCGGAAGGCATCTCTAAATCGGGCTGGCAACCGGGGGGAGTCTTCATAGCCAACCATCAGGAAAAACACCCAACAGATGCATGTGAGACAGCGCCCTTC
>JACNFQ010000069.1 GCA_014384545.1 bacterium
ATAAAGGTACCTAGAACGTAGGGAGACAGTTGGTGTTACCACCAGCGCAGGGAACCAAGCCCTCAATAAAGCCTTGGAATGACTGTCCTTGTAAGAGACCATCCAAACCATCGTCACCCGAAAACCGAATATGGTGGTTCCGATCCATTAGGACATACTTGGGAATGAAATTGCCCGTCCAGCCCCCACCGTTAAGTAGATCCAAAATGGGACTGTATTGATCAAAGAGCTCATTGTTCTCATCCCATACAAAGGTCCACGTAAATCCAGATTGTTGGGACCAGTCGGCAAGATCCTGCAGATCAATGAAGGAGGTTGTGCCACCAGCCAACCCGTTGTTGAGTCCGATAGAGATAATCTCAACATCGTTCGGAGGGAAAGCTCCCCCCGTTACGTAAGGCAAGATGTGGTTGTTCATATCGTCAAGGGAGACTTGGCTATCCTTTTCGAAAAACTGGAGAAAGACGACCTTTGCGCGGGTCGATGTGTCATCTGGGGGATCCAAGTTTGCCAAGGCAGGGATGATATTCCGAACGATCACCGAACCCCCTTGGGTAGATTGACGCGGGTTTCCCACAGGGCAATTGAATCCAGCAGGGAAGTTCACAGTAAGAGAAGGCCAGTCCAAAACACATGTCTCTGATTCAGTAACTGCCTGAAGGTCAAGGAGTTCTGCAGCGGTACCAATCACAAAGAAGAATTCAGAACCATCAGGTAGTGATGTATCAAAAAGACCCGATTGATTCTCTGCCTTGACCTCTACCAAGAAGTTGGGAGCGGCGGGGTCAAAGGTGGTATAGGTGTAAAAGCCCTGCTGACCTCCCACAATACCAGCTCCATCACCCATGCTCCACCGATAAGTCAAAGCTTCGGGGGGCGAGTTTTGGTCAGTAGCTGTGGCAAAAACTTCCAGCGAGAAGGGCTGAGTTTGCCCAGGAATCACGCTATACTCAAACGCAGTGCAGGAAGTCGTTCCTTGTGCAGGATTACATCCTCTTGTCTCAAGAATGGGAGCGAGTGCTTTCAGGAGTTGAACCTGAACGACATCCGAAAAACCCTTATTCCCACTTGTATCCGTAGCGACGGTGGTCAAGTTGCGGAAACAAGCTTGTTCGCTTTGGCAAACCTCTAAATCGGTATCCCAATAACAGGTAGCTAAGCCAGGATCTGGGTTGCCATCTCCATCCAAATCAGGACCATCATTCAAGTTGGAGTCGATACAGTTCGGCAAAGCGACACCGTCACCAAAGAACTCAACCTTCATGACACCGACATTGTCGGAGGCTTGGGCAATCAGCGTGTATTGACCAGCGATTTGCTGTCCATTCAAGGGGTCAATAATCTGAATCACAGGGGGTGTAAAGTCGCCTGTACCGTTATCTACCTCTACTCTGACACAGGCAAAGGAGCCACCTGGAATATTCTGTTTGATGGGGACAAACCCCCCCACACAGAAGCCATCCGAAGAGACGGTACCATCGCTGTCGTAAGCTAAAGCTTTTAGTTCGTAGGTGTTGTTGTTGAAATCAGTCGTTGTCCAAAGTACCTGCCAGTTGGAGTTGGGGTCGGTACTTGTACCCACCAAAACCCCGTTGGCGAAATATTCCACGCGTTGGATATTGACATCCGCCACCAAATCATCCTCATCACCATCACAATGGTCATAAGGGTTAGCAGAGGAAGTATCTGATGGTGGGGCAGAAGCCATAGCCATCAACGAAACGACCGATGAAATCACGGGGGTTTGGTTGCTTTGAATCGCTGGGTTGAGAATCTCAACACAGGGGGGATCCAAGTTGACCCCACCTCCACCGCCAGAGTTATCTAGAACCGCAGTCAACGAGGCAAGACTTGAGTTATTCGCTGTATCCGTGGCAATCGCGATCAGTTCGTATTGACCATCCGTCAGAGACAGAGTGGGCCACGACAAACTCCAAGCATTGTTGTTCGTTGGAGATGCATCCCCAATCGTGACAGGTGTTCCTGTCCCCGGGGGAGAACGGTACAAGAAGGAAACCGAAAAGATGCCATGGTCATCAGTAGCAACGACTTTCAGGGGAACGATCCCCGAAATAGTCTCCCCCTCGGCAGTTGGGATTAGGAATGAGACGGAGGGTGACTGGATATCTGCATTTCCAGAAGGTGACGAAACGACAATCGAAATCGTAGCAGCCGTCGTTTTAGACACCCCGTTTTCAAGAAAAGTCCCAATGACATCCACAGTATGTGTGCCTGGTGTGACTGCCGTGGAATCCCAAGAACAGAAAGGGAGGGCGTAAGGAGGGCCATCCAACAACCCATCACAAGACCCCGTTGTATCGTTATCAACCTGCACATTGTCAACGAAGTAATCCAAATCAGTCAGGTTTAGGGATTGAGGGTGGGAGACTTGGAAAGTAGCCAACCCCTGAACCAATGCGCCATTCATAGGTGCTGCAATCGTTAGGTCTGCACTGGGCTGAATATTGAAAACGGTAAAGGACAAAGTGCGTAAGAGATTGGCAGAGGCTAGAAAAACCGAAAGGGAGTTTCCGCCATTTGGAAGATCTGAAGTCGTTAGAGTAGCCACAAAGATGCCGCTACCAGAGGATGTCTCAGTCATGGATCCCATCGCCCCTGAGTTGACAGATAGGGTAGGAGCACCTGTTACTAAGACACTGTTGTCGTAGGATATTTGAACGGTCACATCACCAGATAGATTCACTTGTCCTTCAGGAATAGTCAATGACGCAAGTCCACTGGTGCTCTGTGGTGCATCTGGAGCGAGGGTAATTCCACCCGAGCTACAGGCAACGCCCAAGACGATGAGAATCGGAAAAAGAAAAAACTGCTTCATTGAGATAAACCTTGCCATCATAAGGCATCCAGCGGAAAATGGGAGGCGAAAAGAACGATTGGTGGGGTCCATTGGAGGGGAGAAGGGTTCTCCCTCCCCTTTTTCTCATAGAATCGGCAGAGAAGACTCTTATCAACGCCCTGCCTTCTTGCCGCCACGATGCCGATCCCCTCGGATTGGTGGGTCCCGCATTGATTGCTTCGGGATTCCTTTATAAGGGGAGTGATTACCCCCACCTAGAAAAGGGGGGTTGGGGTGGTCTGATTACAAAAGGGCTGACGGAAGAAGAACGTTTAGGGAATCCCGTACATCGTCTTGCTGAAACGAAGAGTGGTCTCATCAACTCCATCGGATTGGCAAATCCCGGTGCCAAGGCGTTTTGCCACACGATTCTTCCTACCCTTTTGGCACTTGGCAAGCCCATCGTTTCCAATCTAAGTGGGTTTTCGGTAAAAGGGTATGGAAAGCTTGCAGCTATTCTTGAAAAGGAAGGAGAGGGTCGTTATACCGCTCATGAAATCAACCTCTCTTGCCCCAATGTCCATGGGGGAAAACTTGACTTTGGTCTAGACCCCTCCGTGATTCGCGAAGTTATTCAGGCTGTAAGAGCAGAAACTGATCAGCCCCTCATCGCTAAACTGACACCCATCGTTGCCGATCTTCGTCCCCACGCAGAAGCCGCTTTGGATGCGGGGGCAACGGCACTGACGGTTGCGAACACTTGGCCGGGAATTGCTGTCGATGTCCCCCAACGGAAAATGGTATTAGGAACGGGTGTAGGTGGGCTTTCAGGTCCTGCGATTCTTCCCCTGACTTTGCGTCATTGTCACGCACTCTACAGAGCGTTCAAATGTCCTATTCTGGGCTCGGGTGGTATCACCTCTGTGGATGATGCTTTGGCTTATATTCTCTGTGGGGCAAGATGGGTTCAAATAGGTACTTGGCTCCATATTCATCCACAGGAAGCGTTGGCGTTCCCAGAAGAACTCAATAAGGCAATAGAGAAGGAAGGGGGACTTGATTCCTTCCTAGGTGCCTTGGAGGATAGAGAATGAATCCCCCTGCCAAGGTTGCTGTGGCGATGGATACGCCCCTTGAAGAGACTGCATTGGGGTGGGTTCGTGATCTTTCAAGGTATGCGGGAGCCTTTAAAGTGGGACCTGTTCTTTTCCATGCCGCCCCCTCGATTGTAGAAAGAGTAAAAGAGCGAGATAGGCTCCTCTTCCTGGACCTGAAACTCCATGATATTCCTTCCGTAATCAACCTTGCCATAAGGGGGCTATCGGGGCGAGGAGTTGATCGCATCACAATCCACCTTTCGGGAGGCGAAGAGATGGCGGCTGCAGCGGTTGATGGGGGGGGGGAAGATCTTCTCCCCATAGGTGTAACTGTTCTAACGAGTCTATCCCCTCCTGTTTGGGAACGGTTTTCTGGACAGAGAATAGAGGACTCCGTTTCAAGAATGGTGGAGATGGGGTGGCGGGCTGGTATTCGAGAGTTTGTATGCTCTGGGAATGAAGTGAGTGCATTGAAGAAGGCGTTTCCTCATGGGGTATTTTGGGTTCCGGGAATCCGGTTTCCGGGTGATGATGGGGGCGACCAAAAGCGCGTCTCCACCCCCCAAGAAGTCTTGGATGCTGGAGCAGATTGGTTGGTAATAGGGAGATCATTGACATCTGTATCTGTCCCTAAAGCCCGGAGTCGATTGCTCTCACTGTTGGATGCCGGTTAGCCCTAAGGGGCAGGGTGGGGTAACAAGGATGAATCCCCTATGAAGAGAGGCTCCCTCCTTACGCGTTGGATTCTCCAAGAGTTGGCGATGCCGATGTTGGCTGTTTTTGGTGGGTTTCTCCTCTTTGCACTCCTCGCCATGGATCTCTATCAAATGGTCGATTTGGTCGCTGCCAAACAAGTCCCCCCTTCTGTCGTTCTCCATCTCTTGGTTTTGCGGTTTCCCTTTTGGGTCGTATTCGCCATTCCCGTCTCCTTGCTTTTTGGGCTCTTTATCGGAATTGCTCGTTTGTCCCAAGATGGCGAAGTGCGAGCGATACGGACTTTAGGAACTTCAAGGCGCGCCCTCTTTCTTCGCCTTATCATCGCGGGGATTGGAATCTCTGCTTTGGCTTGGACGGTCCAAGAGAGTTTCGTATCAAGAAACCTTCAGGAGTATTTTCAGATTGTGGCGCGGTTTACTCAAAGTGATCTCTTGCGCCGGGTAGAAACGGGCCGTTTCTTGGCAGGACCCCACCGCATGCACTACTATTTTGGTGGAATCACTCCAGAAGGTGGTCTTGAGGATATTCGCATCCTGAAAGTAACGCCAAGTGATGCTCCCGAGGAACTTCTGCTGGCGTCCCACGGGGCGTTTGAGGGAGAGACCCTCCACCTCTATAGTGGGTCTCTCCTTCGATTTGGTGATGGGGGGACAAGGATTCGGTTTAGAGAATCGTTTGAGGAAGTAGAGATTGATATGGGGAGAGAGTTCTCTGAAACGATTCCCATCATTGATAGTCCTTTTGTGGATAGCGCTGCACGTCTTTGGGAGAAAGTGACTGAGCACCGTGCATCCCCCCGCTTTCCATCGCGCCTCTTAGCCAGAGAAGAGACAGAACTCCATTATCGGTATAGCCTACCCTTAGCTAATCTCGTCTTCGTTCTCTTCGCCTTTCCTCTTGCTCTAAGAATGGGAAAGAGAGGGCAGACGTCAGCTTTTTTCGTAGCCGTTGTCGCTTTTGCACTCTATTGGGGTGCAATCGGGGTTGGAAGAGCTCTGGGCGCTACCGAAGTCTTGCCTCCAGCTTTGGCAGGATGGGCTCCTAATCTCCTCTTTGGATTGGGGGGGTTATTCTCGTTATGGAGAGATGAGAGTGCATGAAGCGACACCCCACAAGAATCCTCCCTCGATATGCGGTCAATCAAGTTCTAGGACCGATTCTTCTTTTTGGGGGTGCTACGCTTGCCCTAGAGTTGTTGGGCACCGATTTCTATCAGCTGGTGGGGACGATTGTGGACCGTTCGATTCCCTCTTCGGTTGTGTTGCGGATGTTGGCTCTCAGAATCCCCTATTGGCTCGTCCACACGATTCCCGTCGCCTTGGTAATGGGTGTGCTAATGGGGTTGGGTCGTGCCGAAAGAAACCTGGAATACCGTGCACTCATTACTTCAGGAATGTCTCCAACGCGTCTCTTGTTTCCTATCCTAGGGGTCGCTACAATCCTTGGTGGATTGGCGTGGTGGTTGGCCGAGAATGTGGTTCCTGAAACACTTCGGGAATACCAGACCCTCTTGTCAAGGCATGCTCCGGGGATTGATAATGACAAACTCCCTGACAGACGGCTTTTCTATGCTCGGGAGGGTGGGGAGATCGTCTACTTGGGGCGGAGAGATGAGGCGTCCAACACGGCGACGCGTCTTCTCATAATCGAACCTGACCAGAATGGAGAGATCGTTCTGACATTGGCTCGTTCTGCATTCGTAAAGGACGGTGAACTCGTTCTCGAGGGGGGAACACTCTATCCTGCCCATTCCTTGGAGATGGATGAGATTCCTATTGAGCCCTTTGACCAGCGACCGTCAGGGTTGGACCCGGGTTTGATCCGCCTTGTATCGGGTGCGGGGGATGCTCTCACCCAGTTTACCCCTGATCTACAACAAGACTTGGAACGAGCCAAGGAGTGGGGCGAAAGCCGTGAAAGACTTTCCAGAAAAGTGATGGGGCTTCATCTCAAGTTTGCTCTTCCTCTATCCAATCTCCTCTTGGCTCTCGTCGTTTTTCCTCTAGCACTTTGGGGAGGTCCCTCACGAGGATATAGCCATCTATTCATGGGGCTGGGTCTCTTTGGTGCTTTCTTTGGGTTGTTGAACTTGGCAAAGTCAATGGGGCAACAAGATATTTTCAACCCAGTCTTTGCAGCATGGATGCCGAATATGATCTTCTTGGCAGTCGGCATTTGGCTCTTGGGGAGAATGCCCCGATGAGAAGGAGGATCTTTCTCGTCTTGGGGCTCTCTATATGTGCAGGGGCTTTACCTCTTTTTGGCGAAGAAGCCCCCATCAAGGCAGAGAACCTTGCCTTTTATGAAGGGGGAGATGTCGTTATCGCCTCGGGGCAGGTTGAGTTGTCTTGGAGAGAATGGGAGATTGAAGCAGATGAACTCGTCTTGGACTACCGCGAGCACCTCATCACTGCATCGGGTCGGGTATTGGTCAAGAAGTTAGACCATGTCGTGGTCGCTTCCACGATGGTCTACAACACCAAGACCGACCGATTCGTTTTTGAAAACGCTAGGGGGTATTTTCCCGGTGAAGGAGAAGATGCTTTCTATTTCAAGGCAGAAATCTACCGTGGAAGTTCGAACCGATTTATTCTGGAGCGCGCCAAACTCTCTTCCTGCGGTCCCTCCTGTAATCGTGAATACGAAATCTCCTCTCGGAAAGCACTTGTCGTTCCCAAGGACCACATTGAAGCATGGGGTGATGTCCTCTATCTGGGGGGGGTGCCCGTGGGGTATTTCCCCTATCTTTACTTGGATCTCAAGGAAAGGAAAGGGACTGTGAACATAACCGTGGGAAAGAACAAAGCAGAAGGAACATTCGTAAAATCCTCTTGGTATTACACAGTTAGCGAACAGTTTGTGGGGGGCGTTCTTTACGACTGGACCCAGAAAAAAGGGACACGAAGGGGGTTAAACAACTCCTATTGGTTGGGTGCATTGGGGGGGCTGGGTAGCCTCTTCTTTACCACATCAAACGACCCCGATGCGGGGCAAGATAACCAAGTGATACAGCTAAGCCAAGCGTTTCGTTGGGGTGGACTATCGGGGAACATCTCGGCCAATCGAAACAGGACGTTCCTCGTTTCTGGTTCTTCTCTTTCAGGGTCGGGTCGGCGAGATGATGATGCACTTACTACCTCTCTAAACTGGGCACAAGGGGGGGGTGCAACGACATCCCTATCGGGGAACTGGCGCGAGAACCGAACGGCACTGTCCTCTACGCAGACCCAATCCTGGAACCTAAATGATTCACGCAAGTTTGGATCCCTCAACTGGCAAAGTCGTTCCACCTATTCGTTCCGAAAGTCCCAAGGAGGTATCCCTGGCGATCAAGACCTGAGATACACCGGTACACTGTCAGGTCGTAGCGAGGGGTGGCTCCGGACTTGGAGTCTCAAAGCGTCCCAAACGGTAGATACAGACAAAGATAAGGTTCTAACGGACGAGTCTCGACCCTTCAACGATGAGATGCCCTCGTTAACTTTGGGTTTTTCACCCTCTCTTTGGGATAATCGTGTGGGGAATGCACTTTGGGTCAGTCGCATCGGGCTGACAGCAACGCGACGCCGTTTTGGCCCCCCACGACCAACTGTTGAGGATCCCAACCCTAACCAGAACATCTTTGAAAGCCAGCTTCAGGTCTCACAACAGAATGCGTTTGATTGGGGTTGGGCAACGCTTACGCCTCGAAACGCTTTTACTCAGACTTTTTACGACACAGGGGATGCTCTTTTTTCGGTGCAGCCTAGTATGACTCTCAATGTGCCCCATGGAGATAGATGGACGACCACACTTTCCCATCAATACAGGGCGAGTCATGGGCGTAATCCGCGGTCGGCTTTCAACACCTCTTCTACCAATAGCCTCTCTTGGCAGTGGGGCTTTAGTGACAGAAAGGGAGGGAGCTTTCGGATGACATCTGGGTATGATTTTCGTAGGAACGCAGTCTTGGACCCTTCTCTCTCTTTGACCACAACGCCCTCTTTACATAGCCGAGCCACTTTGACCTGGGGTTGGTCCCTGACCAACGACGAACCGAGAGATCTAACGGTCAGATACCAACTCCTGAAACGAGGATTGATGGATTGGTCCATGAATATGACTTGGGAAATGCCCGATTGGGCTTTTGCCCTCCGCTCTTTTCAGTCCCGCCTGACAGCCAGACTCCCACAAGGGTTCCAAGTGGGGCTTACAGCGGGGTGGCGTCCCAACGACAACTCAGCCATCGTTGATGAGATTCTCATTTCAAAGACGAACTGTTGCACATTTTGGCAACTCTCTTGGCGGGAATATGACGAGGCAATTCAGTTTACATGGGGCGTTTCAGCGTTCAGAGACCAGCCCCTCGGGCTATCTAATGGAAACGAAGGATTCCTCTTGACCCAAATCCCAGGAGCCTCTGCACTTGAAGGAGGAATCGGGAATTAGAAGGGAGAAGGGGGCTAATAGACCCAATGTGGATGAGCAAGTTGAGGGTTTTGGGACGGGTCAAAGAGAAGAGAGGATAACTGAAGAATCTCGTTGGTCTGGGTAGAGCGACATCTCCCGTGCCACGCCGAAATCCCAAGTGCTAATGACTGAGCATGGGGTGCAGAAAGGGGGCCAGGGTTACCAGCAGAAATCTCTGCAAGTAAAGATAAGACTTCACATCTTAATGGTTCTGCCAATCGCTCAAGCACGTCAGTGCCGACTCCCTGTTGTTTCAGCCAATCCAAGCGTGCCCCCGACCCTTCTTTCCCAAAGTCCTTACCCGCCAATAACGAGGCAGCGAGGAGTTTCTGTGCGGGTGTGCCCAAAGCAATCTCTAGCCATGAAAGAGCTAAAGGGGTGAGGGGGCATGGAAAGACCTCCTCTTGCTGAGGAGGCTCTACTCCTTGATGCCTCGCCCTGCTAAGAATGGTGGGCAAGATGAGGTGTTTGCGGGTTGCTGTACCAATAACAAAGTGGGTAGGAGGCATCTCCTCCAGAGGTTTAAGGAGCCGATTTTGGATAGAGGATGTGGCGTCAGCATGCGCCAATAGGTCAAACCCGCGGATGAGGATGATAAGCGTTCCCCCTTTTCTGGGTGGAAGACGGAAGAGCCGAATGGTATTTGTAGGGGGGTCGGTCCAAAACCTCAAGTATCGGGGATGGAAGTTCAAAGAACCAACCTTACGGTCGGGTCCAAAAAGGTCTACAAGATAGAGGTCAGGATGAGTGATAACCAGATCAGGAGCACACCCCAAGACATCTGAAGCAATCTTGGTCGCCCTTGCATAATTCTCTTCTGCAGATGGACCAGAGAGGAGGAGGAATCCTTGGTTTCCACTCGCCGTTCTTTCGTGATTCATTGAATCTCTAGTTGGTTCAAAGCCCACTCAAAGACGGCATCGGCATCCATCTCATCTATATCCAGTCGTTTGACGCGTTGGGGGTCGTTCCTAGCAATCTGGGCGTAGCCATCTCGGACACGGTTGTGGAAACTGAGTTCCCGCTGTTCAAACGAGGCATCTCCTTTTGCCCTTGATAACCCCTTGGCGGCATCCATGTCCAACCAAAGAGTGAGATCGGGCCACACCTCTCCAGCAGCGAGCCTAGATAGAGCAAGAACTTCTTGGTTCCACCCCGGTCGCTCTCCCGCTTGGTACGCTAAAGAAGAGTCGATAAAACGATCCAAAATCACCCAAGCCCCCCTAGCCAGTGCTGGAGCGACCACGGTAACACAATGGTGTGCCCGTCCCGCCAAGAGGAGGTCAAGTTCTGTCTCTGGAGCCAACTGATGACCCAAGAGAACACCTCGTAGGGCATCACCCTCAGGCGTCCCTCCGGGCTCCCTAGAGAGAACGACTTCAATCCCTTTTTCTTCAAGCGTTGCTTCTAGTCGCGCTGCAAGGGTTGATTTGCCCGTTCCTTCCCCCCCCTCTATCGTCAATAGAAATCCACTCATAAACTATCTACAAAGGCTTGGTGCCATTGAGTCTCTCCACATGATTCGGGGTGGGATGTAGAAGCCCAAATATTCCCTTCTCTAACCACAACGGGTTCGCCTTCCCACTGGGAAAGAACCTCAACGCCTGTTCCGATTCTTTCGATACGAGGTGCCCGAATAAAGAGAGAATCAATCAAACCCCAAGGCGAGTTCAACCGTGCTTGAAAACTCTCCTTCTGATTCCCAAAAGCATTTCGCCTGATATCGATATCTAGCCGTGACAATCTCTCGTTCTTCCCCGAAGTATCGTTCGCCAAGTGGATTCCCCCTGCACAGAATCCGAAGAGGGGGAGAGTCGTCGTCTTAAGAGCGTCCCAGAGTCCCGACGCTTGCCATAAAAGGCGTTGGGTCGTCGTTTCACCGCCAGGGAGGATAACTCCTCTAAGCGCCACAAGGTCATCGGGGCAAAGGACGATTTTGAACGGAACACCCAGCTTGGAAAGTACCGATTCATGCTCGGCCACATTCCCCTGTCGACCGCCAATCC
>JACNFQ010000070.1 GCA_014384545.1 bacterium
CGAAGCGACCCTCCTCCTCCGAAAGACCTAGCCAGATCGCCTATCTGAAGGCAATTCAGCGCATGTTTGCAGCGATGTCCCACGACAATTTCGCCGAAACCACCCAACCACCCTTGACATTCAATGGAAAGCGTGCTACACTATGGACACTATAGACACCACATAGATTAGTAACGTTGTGGGGCTGGAGGTTGGTCATGGATTCTTTGAGTAGAAAGAGAGCAGAGGTCAAGACGCTCTTGATTCCCTTGTTTTCTGCTTGGGCGCTGCTTGAGGCTAGGAAGCAGAAGTGCCTTGAAGTGCCTGGAAGAGGCGTGGTTCCGAGTAGGCTTGTTGGCGCATTAGCGGCGCTTGCCACCCAATTGTTTGTGGGCAGCCAAAAGAGAGAGAGGCGAAATGCGTCCTACGCATTGGGCGGTGTGCTGCTCGGCATCTTGGTGGAGCGACTTCTGTCACAGCGATGCCCTAAGCACCGGTCTTTGGAGGTTTAGCCCGGTGTTCCTCTCTTCTCCTTGGTTGCCCCGTGTCCCCCTGAGGGAGAGGAGGATCTGGTGCGTTTGGGCTTTTTCGTGGAGCGTTGTCTGGTTATTTCTCCAGAGCATATCCCCCATTGCTTTGCTGAAGGCTCCCATTCCCTCTTGGGTCATCGCGCCGATTCTGCCCCTCCTCTTCCTGATCGTGTCTTGGATAAGCTATGAGAGGTGGACCGATAAGGACCCCCCGTCGTGTCCCTCGCCAGCCGTCGTCCTTTTCTTCGTGCTTGCTGCCTACTTCACCCTTCCATGGTCCATTGACCTCGCCATCCGGTGGACGACGTTCAATCCGAATCCTTCATTCATAGACGCTCTCTCAGGATACATTCTTATTTTGGCTTATGCCAACACGAGCCGCTTGTGGGCTTGGCCGGACTGGGCAGCTGTCGCGGATTGGTGGTCCACAGACGGAGACACGCCGCCTCCATCGAGTAGCGGTAGCACGACAGAGGGGGAAGACTCAGAAGACCTGGGAGTATCCTCGTGAGCGAGTACAGCCCTATGAGCCTGCCCAAGCACTACCACGACAAGGCGGGAGCCCTGCGCGAGGAGCTCATCCGCCGGAAGGCTAGGGGCGAACAGATCCCCCGCGAATTGGAGGTTTTTCTCTCCGGGGCGGTCTGTCCCTACTGTGGAAATACGCAAACGACTTTGCCTTCTGGCTCCCACAGGTTCGCGCGGTGTGTCGCTTGTGGCAAGCAATGGCATGCACTAAGGGCAGGCGAGCCCGATCTGGCGGAATTTGTCAAGGCGGTCGCCATGGTCGCCTTGGTTGGCTTTGGGCTCAAACTGATCACCGACCTGCTGGAGGATTAGCCCCCATTGAGGCAACCCCAGCCGTATTGCTGGGGTGGTTCTAGGGGGAACGCTTCAGCCGGATTGAGGCGGCATAGCGTAGGTCTGAACTGTCCCGTGGTTGGCGATGTTCCACGTTCTTGAGATGCCAGAAATTGGTGCAGAGAACATCTTGCGCACCAAAAGGCGGTGTGAGCTGGACATCCCCGGATGGGCGGACAGTACACTCTAGGGATTGGGAGGTTGGGAGGTTGATGGAAGAGGTGCTCCTGCAAGTCCTAGGATTTCCGATTCTCCCTGCATGGCATCCAGAACGAACGCCATATGTTCCCAAAGGTCCACGCCCAAGGCTAGGGCACCTTTGGTCACGAGGTTCCTGTCCACTCCCGCCGCGAATGATAGCTGTTTCCACTTCTTGCGGATGGACTTGAGTTTGACCTCTCGGATGTCCTTGCTTGGGCGCACCAAGGCGACGGCTGCGATCAGCCCTGTTACCTCATCGCAAGCGTAGAGCGTCTTTTCCAGAAGCGTTTCCCGACTTATGCCTGTGTGGTCGGCATGGCTGAGAATCGCCCGCAACGCCCAAGGGGGCCATCCCTCCGTTTCCAGCCAAGCCACCACCTTGTATGGGTGCTCTGAAGAGGTGGGGTGGCGTTCGTAGTCCAGATCGTGGAAAAGGGCGATAGCGCCCCAGGCTTCTTCATCTACCTCTTCAATCCCCTCCGCTGAGAACTTACGGGCATAGGCTCGCACCGCCACTTCCACCGACCGCATATGCCTCTGGAGAGAGTGGGATGACACCCATCTGTCCAGCGTCTGTCCGGCACTCTCTCTGTCTGGTATCCATCCCATACCCCTAGTCTATCGGTGAAACTCCTCCCCTTATGATGGAGGTAAGTTCCGGTATGAAGTATCTGATTCTCTCCCTCATTCTCTTTGTGGCCTGCGGCGGGGGAACTCCCACGCCGCCCCCTGCCCCCCTCTCTGCTTCCCTCCCCCCCGAAGTGCCCCAGTATTTGCGGGACTTGGTGGATAACAAGCCAACGGGAATCACTTACCATATGGATATCCAGGAAGCGTGTGCTGATAATGGGAACAATGGGCTTTTTCCCACTTGCAACGGAGGGCAGAGCACCGGAGGAAAACCGAACGGACCTATCAAGAATTTCGATGGAATGTGGCGAGAGAACAACCCCGATGGGGTGGCTCTCTCCCCCGGAGACGAACTCCTTATCCACGCTGGCATCTATGCCCCAGCAGACTGCACCCCCTCCACCCAAACACTTTCCATCACCTTCCAAGGGAGCCAGGCGAACCCCATCCGCATCCGGGGAGAGGGGATGGGGATCACCATTCTTGAGGGAGGCTTTGATCTGGACGACTTTGATGCGCAAGGGAATGGCGGATGCGGTCCCACCAACCACATTGACGACTACCACCAAGTGCCACGACTCCGCTTGGGCGGGCAGTGGGGCATCATCGAGAACCTCACCATCCAAGGTTGCTATCAGGTCTGTGTCTCTTTCTGGAGTGGATACGATTTCGTTTGGCAGGAGATCGAAATAGCAGGGGGCATAGAGGATGGTATCAAGACCACAGAGAGTTCAGGGCGGTTCTTGGTGTGGCGTGGAGATTTCCATGGGTGGGCTGGGGGGGGCGAAGCGTTGGACAACTTTGGTGCTGACGACACATGGTATGCCCATAACACTTTCCACGATAATGATCGTTTGATTCGTCCTGGCGTGTATGGGCAAGTGATGTGGACCAAGGGTGGTGCCCATCGTGTCCACATCATTGAAAACAGTTTCAAAGACCTCATCATTGAGAGCCACGCTCTCAACTTAGGAGGGTGCTGTTGGAACAACTGGAGCCCCCCCGGAGGGAAGGGCAACGAACCAGTGGCCACGGATGTGGAGGCACTCCGAAATACCTTCACCAACATCACATTCAACCCCGCCTCTACCGCCTCCTATCCAGGCGTGCTTGCGGTGGTGGGATGCTGGGACTGCCAAGCGATTGGCAACACGGTGGTGGATAGTCCCAATCCTTTCGCTGTCCAAGCGACCGCCGACAACAGCAACGGTTGGCGTGTGCCTCCCAAAAACATCTTGTTTCAGGACAACCTTGCTGTGGGTATCCCCAACGGGAGAATCGTCTCTGCGACTTCATTGGATGAACTCTCCACCACCACTTTTTCTGGGAACCTCTATTGCTTGGATGAATCCCCCACCTTCTCCATCAAGAATGAGTCCCCAGACCCCATGGACTGGTCAGCATGGCAAGGGCGGGGGTTTGATACCACCAGCATCCTCGCAACCACTGCCAACTGCCCTCCATGACACCCCATTGGACCCTCCATGCACTCTTGGGTTTCGCTTGGCTCAACGCCCTCACGTTTGAGCGGAGGGCAAAGGCGTGCGTCTTGGAGAGCCCCTGGGCCCGCTGGAGAGGGGTGCCCGTCACCAAAATCGGGTGGTTCGCCTACCCCGTCCTGTCGCTGGCTTGGCTCCTTGCCCCCCCCGATTGGCGCGAGGTCATCCGATGGGGCGCGGCTGGCGGGCTCTTCATCGCCAGCAGCAGGCAGGCATGGGGGTTGCGGTGGATCAAAGATCCCTGTCAAGCGTGCCTTTCGGGACACGCCCTTAACGCTATCGTCGTCTTGGGGCTGGTGCTAGGTTGGTTTGGGTGAGATCGTTCTATCGATAGCCCTTTAGACTTCCCCTCATGAAGAGTTGGGGTTGGATGGTCGCTTCAGCGGGGGCTTGGGCTCTAGTCTGGGGTCCTGGGCATGGGTGGCCGAATGAACTCCGTTTCCTCGTGGCGTGTGGCGCAATCATCCCCCTTGCCGGGGGGATGGGGAAGGCGACCGAGGACCTAGCCAACCGGTGCGGGGAGGCTTTGGGGGGATTCCTCAACGCAACCTTCGGGAATGCCGCCGAACTGATTATCGGTATCCTTGCCCTCAAGCGGGGTCTCATTCTCCTAGTCAAGGCGTCCCTTGTGGGATCAATCCTTGGCAACCTTCTCCTGGTGTTCGGGGCCGCCCTCTTGGCGGGAGGGTGGAAGCGGAAAGAGCAGGTCTTTAACCTCCAAGCCGCCACGGCGAGTTCGGCGCTCCTCGTCCTCGCTGTGGCGGGACTGGCCCTCCCTTCCCTTGAAAGGATGACACAGGGTGAGGCCCACGTTGGGTTCTCCACCGCCGCGGCCTATATCCTCTTGGGTGCCTATGGGCTCTCTCTCCTCTTCTCGCTGCGCACACACACCCACCTCTACACCCACAACTGCCCCGAGGAGATGATCGACACCAAAACCACCCGCACCGCATTGGTAGGGAGGCTGGCCGCTTTCGCGGTCCTTATCGGTCTCTACGCCGAGGTGCTGGTCGGCGCTGTGGAGGGCGTCGCGGACTCATGGGGGTGGGGCGAGGTCTTTGTGGGCGTTGTCATCGTCGCCATTGTGGGGAACGCTGCCGAACACGCTTCAGCGGTGATGGTTGCCATGAAGAACCGCATGGATCTCTCCCTCCATATCGCTGCGGGAAGCACCACCCAAATCGCACTCTTCGTCGCCCCCGCGCTCGTCCTGGTTGGGCATGCGATGGGGCAACCGATGGATCTCGTTTTCTCCCCGCTGGAGGTGGTGGCGGTTGCGCTCTCCGTGGCGGGCTTCTCCCTCATCGTGCAGGACGGGCGTAGTAACTGGTTCGAGGGCACGCTCCTCCTCTCCCTCTACGCTCTCCTCGGCGTGGCGTTCTGGTTTGCGTAAAATGTGGTTCTAATGAAAAGACGCCCTTATGTTGCGGATGCCCTTTTGACGGGGCTATTGTGCTTTGGTGCCAACGCCTTGAAGACTCCGTAACGATTTCCTTCTAGAATTCACCCGTGCCCTTTGATATTATCATCGCTCAGCCCCGTGGATTCTGTGCCGGTGTGGATCGGGCCATTGAGATTGTTGAGCGTGCGCTTTCATCCCATGGAGCCCCCGTCTATGTGCGCCACGAAATCGTTCACAATCGATACGTAGTGGAAAACCTCAAGAAAAAGGGAGCTGTTTTCGTGAACGAAGTGGCAGAGATTCCCGATGGTGGTGTCGCTATCTTTAGTGCACACGGTACTGCAAAAGCGGTCCTAGAACAGGCGTCCCAGCGTGACCTAACCGTGATTGATGCGGCGTGTCCTCTTGTAACAAAGGTCCACCGCGAAGCCATTCGCTACCACAAGGAAGGGTACTCAGTCGTCCTCATCGGTCATGCGGGGCATATCGAGGTGGAGGGGACGATGGGGCAACTACCCCCCGGAGCCGTCCATCTGGTGGAGAGGGCTGAAGATGTCACTTCCCTCTCCATCCCCGACCCCGAGCGGGTTGCTGTGACGACCCAGACTACCCTCAGTATGGATGACACCGCCGAGGTGATGGCAGCTTTGAGGAAGACCTTCCCTTCCTTGGCTGTCCCCAAGGCGGATGATATCTGCTACGCTACCCAAAACAGGCAGAATGCCGTCAAATCTCTCGTTGAGACCTGCGACGTCGTCTTGGTGCTGGGTGCCCGCAACTCCAGCAATAGCAATAGACTGCGCGAAGTGGGGGAACGAGCAGGCGCCAGTGCCTATCTCATTGATGATGAGGAATCCCTCAATCCCGATTGGGTGAAGGATGCCCGTATGGTGGGCGTCACGGCTGGCGCTTCAGCACCTGAAGTCTTGGTGAAAGGGCTGGTAAACCGTCTCGTTACTATTGGGGGCACCACACCTACATATCAAGAAGGCACCCCCGAGCGAATCACATTTCCTCTCCCCATAGAGATAGCTTAGTCGGACAGTGACCCCATCGAAATCGGTTTGGTGTGGCTCCAGGTGTGCCACTCTGTAGTGGGTCGCTCTGGATCGTCCCGCGTCCACGCGACATCCCCTGCCTGAAGCCAGCCGTCCTTGATGCGGAAGACCGTGAAATGCCCCTGCTCACCGAAGGGCGTCCCCACGTTGTAGACGTCATACCCCTTCCACTGGTAGTGGCTTTCCTTGCGGGTGTTATGCACATGGCCGTGGATGATGGCGACGATATTGTATCCCTTAATCACTTCGGCATACTCTTCCCGCTCACTCTCGGTCCACCAGCGGTCTTGGGTGCTGAAGGTATCAAATCCATAGTGGTGAATCAGGACAACGGGACGACCCGAACCAGCAACCTGCTTCAAGAGAACACTCTCAAGAAACGCCAATGACCCTTGGGGATCTCGATGTGTGTCAGAACGGGGCCCACGACCAGGGTATAGGTTGAGTTGAAGGAAATGGACACCTTCCCAGACCCAGGTGTAGTGCCCATCTGTATCAATACCCAAAAGGTCGAATCTTTTAAGCATTCTTTCTCTTACCGCTTCTACCGCGGGCGCATCGCCACCGTACCACCAATCCTCTAAGGTGTCAAAGTCGTGATTCCCTGTGCCTTCATAGACTGGGAAATGGAGTTTTCCGTCCGTCCCATCCAGCCCATAGTCTTCTAAGAACCTCCCCAATTCGTTCGTCTCGCCAAACAGCCTCCACCGCCCATCCTGCCCGTTCTGCGTCAAGTCTCCTGCAATGAGAACGCCAAGCGGGGTTCTCACAGGTTCGCCCACCCACATAAACGCCGTGGGGGAACCATCCTCAAGTCTCTGCCCCCAGAGGGATCCTGGGAAGGTGTTCATCGCGGCAATCTGCCAGTCGTTCTTATCCTCTTGTCCACCACCATACTGGGGGTCGCCCATGGCGAAGAAAGTGATATCTGTTCCTCCAAGGAGAAGGAAGAAGATAGAGATAAGAAAGCGATTCAAAGGGTAGCGACCTTCGTTGCGATACGATCAAGAATCTCAGAAAGGAGATGGGGGTTTGATGCCGGATCGGGCAAGCCCCAATCCCAGTTTTTTTTGCCAGGGGGAATGGTGGGGCAAGCGTTTTCCATGCACCCCATCGTCACCACCAAGTCCCAATCCTCCATCCCCCCCACATCACCCAACCCCTTGGAGAAAAGCCCTCTTGTGGGGATGCCCCTAGATTCAAGCGCTTCAAGAACGAGGGGATTTGGTGCCAAGGAGGGGGTTGTACCAGCACTCCCAACGACCAAGTCGGGTCGTATCTGGCGGGCGATTGCCTCGGCAGCAATGGACCGCCCCGCGTTGTGGCCACAGAGGAAGAGGACCCTCACCTCTTGGAGGATGCGTCCACCACGGCGGCACCCACTCCGTCTCCCCAGACGTTGACCGTGGTGCGAAATCTGTCCAAGAACCAATCCACCCCAATGATGATTCCTGCACCCTCAAGGGGGAGTCCCACAGCCGTCAAGACCAACGCCATCGTTACCAGTCCTGCTTCGGGTATGCCGGCAGCACCGATGCTTGCCAATGTCGCTGTGAGGGCGATGACGATTAGAGAGCCTAATGAGAGCTCCATTCCATACGCTTGCGCAATAAAGACGACGGCGACCGCTTCGTAAAGGGCGGTGCCGTCCATGTTGATGGTGGCACCCAAGGGGAGGACGAACTTCGCTGTCCTTTGAGAAACACCCGCATCTTCTACCCTCTCCATTGTGAGAGGAAGGGTGGCGCTGCTGCTTGCTGTGGAGAAGGCGTTGAGGAGGGCAGGTATAAGGGTCTTGGCGTAGGCCAGCGGAGAACGCCCCGTCTTTTTGAGGAGAAGGACGAGAGTAATGAGGGCATGGAAGAGGAGCCCCGCAATAACTACGACCATGTACTTCCCCACCCCCCCCAGAATCTCCAACCCCCTTGTGGCAACGGTGGTGGCAACGATCGCAAAGACCCCGTAGGGTGTCAACCGTATCACCCAACCTGTAATGCGCATGACTGCCTCGAACATCGTTCTGAAAAACGCCCCTGCATCCCGTCCTTTCTCGCCCAACGATCCAATAGCGAATCCCATCAACAAACCCCAAAAGATAACAGGTAAGACCTTCCCGTCCGCCAAAGCCTCTACAGGGTTTTGGGGGATGAAGGAGAGGAGGATGTCCCGCACGCTCGTCCCCCTCTCTACTGCGGCAGGCGCATCAAAAGACCCCATCTCCAACCCGAGCCCAGCCCCTGGTTGAATCGTCGTGACCAATACCAACCCCAGCGTCACTGCAAGCGCGGTAGTCAGTAGGTAATACCCTATCGTATGGAAGGCGAGGCGTTTCGCACCTCCCTCTCCAGCCTCCATCGCCGAGAGCGCTGCTGTCACCATACTAAAGAGAACCAACGGGATAATGAGCATCTTCAGCAAGCGAAGGAAAAGGGTACCGACTGGTTCGACCCATTCCGCTCCTGTGGGCCAAAAAGCACCGAGTGCCAGTCCGGCAAGAAGTCCTACGAGAATACGGGGTCCGAGGGTACGATTCATAGTGCATCCTAGACCGTAGGACTAGGGCGGTGGTGCTGGGCTACACACCCAAGAAGACGCGTTGCGGGAGCCCCCGGGCACCTCCTGGTTTGGGGGAGGCTCTCCGTCATGTGCGCCGATAGTCTCATGCCACAGCAAAGGGGGCTGGTCAGGAGAGCGCGCATGTGCCTCAGGAGCGGGATAGAGGAAAACCCCCTTACTTTGAGCCCCGCTACTTACATTGAGGTTTAGGGACCCGTACGGGGCATTGGCGTTCTTGGGGCAAACTTTGCCTAGAGCCAAAGGTCATTGCGGAGGGTCTCGTAGGCGACCATCGACCAGACAAATTCTCGTTCCGCAAGCATCTACCTCAACCATCCTGTTCCTGCCCATGTAGAGGAACTCGCCTCCTTTTGGTGGCTGTGGGATGCAGAGGCGATGTTGGATGGCAATCCCTTTTCGGCAGGGGACCTGGCTCTTTATCCCAGCGATGCTCCCAACGGGCTTCCCCATATAGATTGCCTGACAACAGAGGGGTCTGTTTGGCAATGGGGACGGTCCCTTATTGAAAGGGAGGAGACAGCGTACTTTCGTCAGAGTTCTACCGAACAAATCCTCTCTTGCTTTGGGTTTTTTGCCAGCAACCCAACTGCTGTCGCATTCACCTTCGCAAGGTCTCTGCAAAGAGCCGGCAATGGACATATCGTAGGATAAGCAGGTGTTCTTCCTCCCTGTTCTCCTCACCTTACTTCTCCCCGGGCAACTCTCCCCCCCCTTTGACCATGTGCTGATTATCAGCGTGGATGGGATGCGGGGAGATGCCTTAGGGGTTTGGGGAGAAGAGGGCTTGCCCGTCTTCCATTCCCTTTGGGATGTGGGAACGGTAAATGCCCGCACAGATCCCCTTCACACCAAGACGATGCCCAACCATACGGGGATGATGACCGGGCGACTCGCCGAAGGGGAGGGGGGGCACGGATGGCTAACGAATAGGGACGATCCCGACGGGGGGACACTCCAAGAGAACCTTGGCGGCGCCCTCACCTCCTTCTTTGATGTAGCACATAGCGATGGTGTGCGCACTTATCTCTTTGGGGGGAAAGGGAAGTTTGACCTTTTTACCCGGAGTTGGCAGGAGGTCTTGGATGTCGTCTTTGTGAATGATCTCTCAGACATCGCTACAACAGAAGTTGAGAATGGAATGCCCTTGGACGAGGCGCTTTTGGCACCATCGGAAGAGGTTGTAGACGCCCTATTGGAAAGATGGGATCCCCAAAGACGCTCTCTCGTTTTTCTACATTTGGCTGCACCCGACGGGGCGGGTCACACAGAGGGGTGGAACTTATCTCTAGATTCCCTTTATGGACGCGCCTTGATGGGGACGGATGCATTGGTGGGACGGGTTCTTACGCATATTGAAGGGAGCAGAGGATTGGCAGGGCGCACAGCACTTATCCTGACCTCCGATCACGGAGGGGGTGCTCCTCACCGCCACCATGATCGTCCGGAACTGTGGGTGGACTTTGCGATTCCGTTTCTCGTTTGGATCGGTGGAGATGGAGGGGGGCAAGACCTTTACCTTTTGAATCCCCAAAGAGTAGAACCTGGCATCCTTCTGGGGGATGCTCCCATCAGAAACAGCGATGGTGCAAACCTCGCCCTTGCCCTTCTTGGACTACCAGCGATAGAGGGTTCTACTCAGAACAGTAGCCAAGACCTTCGGGTTTATCCCTTTCCTGCTAGATAGGTGAGGCTCCCACACCACGCCATCCCATCACTCACCATAAGGTTGGGGATGGTTAGGCTCTAACCTGTGCGGATTGAATACCCATCGGTTCATAGGTACAGTCGCTCTGCTTGTGGCATAAGAACGGGCAGTCATCTTGGAGTAGACTGGTGTGATGAAACGGTATAGATTCCTTTTGCTGATCCTCTGCTTGGCTGTCGCTGGGGGGACGGGAGAGCGAGAGGATCGTTGGGACGAGGCATTGGGGATTCTGGGATTGGAAGAGGAGGCATTGGGGTTCCGCCCCAAAGGGTATTGGGCACGGTATCCCCTGCCAGTGGAGCGCGGAATCCCCTATGTACTACCCGCATTCAACGACCTCTTGGCTGAACCCCTGCGTATTCATGATTACACGAACTCTCTAGGCCACGCTGC
>JACNFQ010000106.1 GCA_014384545.1 bacterium
CATGCCGAAACTAGTTGTCCTTTCCTGCTGGGGAGGACCTAAGGGTCAACCTGTCAATAACGAGTGGTCCATCCCCAAACCGTCTCCCCCCCCATCCATTCGAGAGACATCCCCCCCCGATGAAGAGAGTCGTTCACGATATCGATCAAGAACTTGGTGCTTGTTCCCAAAACCTTCAACGCGTCCATCTTCAATCCACATTATCTTTTCGGCAAAAAAACGCATAATCGATAAGTTGTGGCTGACAAAGAGAATCGTCTTCCCTTCGCTCTTGAGTTCGCTAATCCGAGAAAAACATTTCCGTTGGAACGCCAAATCTCCCACCCCAATAATCTCATCCAAGAGGAAAATATCGGGGTCTAAAGCCATCGCCACACTAAACGCCAACCGAAGAATCATCCCGGCAGAATATGTCTTTATCTGGTCTTCGGCAAACGCTTCAAGCTCTGCAAAATCCAGAATCATTTTCTCTTTGCGGTCAATCTCTTTTCCAGACATACCCAACAACGATCCATTCAAGCGAATGTTCTCCATTCCGGTCAGTTCAGGATGAAATCCAGCCCCCAACTCTAAGAGGCTTGCAATTCGTCCCTGGGTAACGATCTTCCCGTCGTCTGAACTATAGATACCTGCTAGTAGTTTGAGTAGGGTGCTCTTTCCTGCTCCATTTCTCCCGATGATTCCGATGACTTCTCCTGGAGTGACCTCAAACGAAATTCCATTCAGTATCTTCCGGCGATCTCGTTTCCTGCCTTTTCCTGCTAATCGCTCGCGCAGACCGGGGCGACGCCCAATGGGGAAAGACTTCGTGAGGTTTGTAACCGAGACTTTGCCCGCCACTAGATTTCCTCCGCAAACCTGTGGGCGTTTCGCCTAAAGACCCATTGCCCCACGAACAACATCCCCAATCCCAATCCCAAACCCATCGACAAGGGTGCAATCTCTGGCCACGAGTGGTCAAGGAGAATGTCACGATAACTCTTGATAATATGAGCCATGGGGTTTAGGTAGTAGAGGCGGTGAAACCAACCCGCGGAACCTTCAGGCAGGACAGCCATGCTGGCCATCAGCGACTGGAACTTCTCCAGTTCCGGGGGAGGATAAAAGACTGGAGTGGCAAAGAACCATATCGTAATAATCGTATTGGCTAACTGTTCCGTATCCCTTGCAAATACATTGAAGGTTGAGAGGAGTAGCCCCAAACCCAAAGTAAAAGAGAAATGGGCAAGGAATACGACGGGGAGCGCAAGGAGCGGGACAAGCCCCATGGGCAACTCGCCCCTCAAAGGCAACCAATGGAGCAAACTAGCAACGAGGAGTATGAAAAGCATAGCCAAGAAATGGATACTTTCGGCAGTGACCGTTGCTAAGGGGAGAACGAATCGAGGGAAAGAGACTTGTCTCAGTAGGGGACCCGCCTGAACGACTGAAGGCACTGCTTTTGTGACCCCTGAAGAGAAAAAGTTGAATGCAAATAGCCCCACGATGAGGAGCAAAGGGTAATCAGACATCCCAAACCGATCGGTCAGGAGCAACCCAAATACGGTGTAATAGACAAAGAACATCGTCAAGGGCTGTACGAAAGACCACAAAAAACCAAGTCCTGTGTTGCGATACCTAAGTTTGAGGTCTCTCCCTACTAAGTTCCGCAGGAGCTCACCGTATGCCCAACTTTTCATACCCCCCCCTCTCTGAGAATCGCGGACAGAGATTCTCCCCTAATCCCCCAAACGGGGTGCCATCTCAATGTGGGTGTGGACAACAACCACCCCTCACTCTCAAAAGCAATCTCGTCTCCCACCCCAGTAAGCCTCCACCCCGATTCTCCATCCTCGTCGTTGGTAAGGGGAGTGAACCGAATGTCAGAACACCGAATAGTTCCTTCAGGAAGAACAGCCCGAAAATCCCAAGCCTCCATCCCTTCTTCAGATAGGGAGAGCGTGCTTCCTGTAGCTACACGACCTTGCCACTCTAAGACAAAAGGAGCGAGTGCGTAGAGATGGGGAGACGTATCAAAGTGGCGGACAACGATGGCGCCCTCAACACGAAGAGATCCTCCATCTCCCGTAAGCACGACAGGTGAAGACGCACTCCCCAACAAAACGAGTTCTTCATCATCCCACCGAACCAATGAAGCCTCGCCCGTTCCATAAGGGGAATGAATCGTAACGCCCCCATAGCCACCAACTTCTCCTTCTGACCAGGTAACAAGGGGAGCAACCATCTCAACCCCTCCCCGATTCAATACCCCCTCTTCTAGCACCCATCCTTCCCCGTCATCCCTTAGTTGACTTCCCTGAAAACTAGTGCCATCGGGAAGAGTCCCCCTTACGCCTCCACCCGCTACCCACCCCGATTCAGATTGCGCCAAACTCCCTGCCTCAAAATCTAGATTTCCATAAGTTATCGTTAGGTGCGAGCCCTCTTTGGCTTGAGCAAGAGCACCCCTTTCATCCACCGAAAACGAACCTTCCCCCGAAACGACCACTTGAGGTGCGAGGAGAGCAAGGATGAGGAGCGCCTTAGCGACAAACACGACTCATGACCCTCTCGACCAAACAAGGTGGAATATGTTCACCAATATCACCACCCAACGCAGCAACTTCTTTGATTAATCCACTTGAAACGAATGACCATTTTGGTGCAGCAACGAGAAAAACCGTCTCACTATCCGGAAGGAGTTCTTTGTTCATCAAACTCATCTGGAGTTCGTACTCGTAGTCGCTAACTGCGCGTAATCCTCTTACAATCACCGAAAGCTCTCTCTCCCTCATCCAATCGGTAAGCAGCCCCGTATGCGAGGTGATCTGGACACGAGAAAAGAGTTGGGAATCTCCCTCTTCCTTGATCGCATCCTCTAACATCTCTACGCGTTCTGTGGGACTAAACAGACTCTCCTTTCGTGGATTTGCCGCGACGAGGCAAATGACCTCACTAAATACAGATAGGGCGCGCCGAAGGATATTGAGATGCCCTTTCGTGGGGGGATCAAAGGTCCCTGGATAAACTGCACTTTCAATCATCGTTTTAACGAACACCTGTATTGCTCTCTTTCCTTCTTATAAACGAAGAGCGTTTCGGTGCCCACTGTTCGCTTGATTTGAATCGGCAATCCAAGGGGAGAGTCTACTTCCCGCCCCGGCCATCTCAAGGCAAGCCTCCCCCCCGGTGCGACCTCTCCCCACGCTGCTTGGGCAACTCTTCTGCCCAAAGGAAGAGCTTTGAAAGGGGGGTCGCAAACGATGAGGTCAAACGGTCCCTTATTGACGAGCGAATATGGAAGGTCTCCTTCCACCATCTCCCCCTTTGATCCCCAATCGGAAAGAATATCTTTGACTTGGTGGATGCTCTTTCGGTCCGATTCAAAGAAACTAACCGTCCCCGCTCCGTGAGAGAGAAGAAGAAGTCCCCAAATCCCTGTTCCTGAAAAGAGGTCTGCACATCGATGATGGGGTTCTACAACGAGGATATCAGAAAGGACTTGGAGCCACCTGCCCGTTAGAGGGCGCAACCCTTCTCGACGAAGGAAAGGAACTCTTCTCCCATTCCAAACCCCCCCGTGAATGGTCAGGCTCCCTTTTCTCTTGTTGCGGACTATAATCCCCCCTTATGGCACGGAAAGATGAGTTGACAGGTCGAAAGACCGCGAGTGGCAGAAAGGTGAGCCACTCTCACCGAAAAAGTCCCCGGAAGTTTGGAATCAACCTTATTCGAAAACGGGTTTGGGATGAAGAGAAAGGGTCTTGGGTTACCCTGCGTGTTACTGCGAAAACATTGCGCACTATCAGAAAGAATGGTTTGGCTGCTGTCCGAAAAAAGAATAGCTAAGTTCTTCCCCCTCTTATTCCTCGTTCTTACCCTTTCTATTCGTTGAATGTTCTCGGGATGCTCTCCATCTCTTTTGCCCCTCTCTAGCCAGTGCCACACCCTTTCGAACAGCCTTCTTGATAGCCATCTCCAATCGTTTATCCTCTTCTTGGACTCGGAACTCGTGCCCGGAAAGATGGAAAACGACCTCTGCCAAGAAAGTGATGGGGCTACTAGAGGATTGAGAGACACTCGCATCGATAGAGTGGAGCCCTTTTAGCCCGACCACCGAACGATCCCTCAACGCTTTGTCAAGGGCATTTCTCGCAGAGTCAGGCCGCGGAATATCTGTTTTTGTCCAACGAACGGATGGAATTGTCATAGGTCTATCATAATCTCCAACCCTTTGGAAGGGGAGCAAAGGTAGAATACCCTAATGGCACGAAGACGAATACGACGATCCCAAGCTGCACCAGAGACTTTGACGGGCAGGCTTCGACGACAAGCCCCCACTTTCTTCATGATTGTCTTCGCTATTTTCCTCATATCGGTTTTCTATTCCTACGGTTCTACTTTTGTGACGCCACCCCAACAAGTTGATGGACCTCTTTCACCCGCAACGGTGGATGGAATGCCAGTCACCGATGCCGAAGTTGCCCGAAGGATGCAGTCGTCAATGGATGGATGGCGTTCCCAGAATCCCACAAGAGCCGTAGGGGCATTAGCAACACTCTCCTTTAGGGCTGAAGCGTTGAATGCAGCGATCGACCGACAAGTCCTATTGAGCGAAGGAAGATTGCAGGGTATAGAAGTCTCGCCCGACGACATAGAGAGACGATGGGAGCGTGATGTAGAGCGTTTTGCACCTCCTTCCAAGACCGACGGATTGGAGGATGTTTGGAGTCATCTCCAAGCTAGGAAAGTCGCTTTGAAGGGATTTAGGGCCTATCTCCGTTCTTTGGGGATGAACGAAACGGCATATAGGGCTGCATTGGCTGAGGAGATTCTTATTGAGGCGATTGAGGTAGATCTTTCTCAAAGTGCTCGGCAAGCCGCAGAAGGAGCGATGGAGATTCTCTTGGAGAGTGTTCGGGATCGTTTGAGGAGTGGCACACCCCTTGAAGAAGCAGGGAGAACTTTCGCGGGTGTGCCCGGAATCAACTACCAAGCCCCCACTTGGATTACGCGTCAATCTGCCGAACAACAGGGTTTGCCCTTTGATGGTTTATGGGCGCTTGATGGTTGGATGGAGATTCCTTTGGATGGCGAAACGCGGTTTTTAGAGGTCTTTGCCCGGCGAGCGGCTGAAGGTCAGGGGTTTGAAGATTTTGTCGCTTCGCAACAACCCAATACCGAGGAGGGATTCTCTCTAGACGAGGTGGTGGTGGATGCCGACAGTCTCAAGCCTCAGTTCGAGGCTGTCCGAGCATCTACATTGCGCATCTTTCCTGATGTGGGACAGCGGCTCAATGAAGCACGAGCATTATTGCGTGCCCAACACGATGTCGTCATCAACGACTCTATTCTCTTGGCTTACGAAGAGTTGATTGCTGGTAATTTGAAGCGTGCTGCAGCAGCAGCTGATGAGCTTTTGGCTACAGAACCAGGACGAACAGATGCGTTGGTCATTTGTGCCTGGAGTCGATTAGCTACTGAGGTTGTGGATCCCGAAGAAGAGCATGAGGATCTATCCCCCGAAGAAGACGCTTGGTCAGAGAGAGGAACACGGTGTGCGATTGAGGCTTCGAACCAGACGCCTTACGATGCAGACCTCCAGATTCTCGTTGCCAGACTCCTCTTGTCGGAAGGGAAAACGGAGGAGGCTATCACTCATTTGGAAGAGGCATCCCTTTACAGAGGTGACGATTTTGGTCTCTCTTTGACTCTCTCATCTCTCTATCGCGAAGCTGATCGGGAGGACTTAGCCCTACTAGAAGAGGCAGCATTGACGGAGATGATTCAGCGTATCAACCCTCAAGCGTCACAGTGAAGCGGACTTTTTCTATTCGCACTTTTGGGTGCCAGATGAATGGAGCCGACTCGGATTCAATAGAAGGTATGTTGCTTTCTTTGGGGATGGAAAAGGCGACGAACGGTACTGCCGATTTGGTGCTCTATAACACCTGTGCCGTTAGAGATAAGGCCGAGCACCGAATGGTTTCAGAGCTGGGAGAAGTGGCAAAGGCAAAGCGGCTTTATCCGTCTATGAAGATTGGTATCTTGGGATGTGCCGCTGAGAGCCTTAGGCCTAGCCTTGAGAATCGACACTATGTTGATTTGATTCAGGATGGGAAAGACCTTGAGGAGATGAAGGAAGCTGTCCTAACTCTCCTCCCCGACGAGATTGAACTGACGCCCGATGTCTTATCTACCCATCGAGCCGGGCACCTATCGGGGATGGTCCCTGTCATTAGGGGTTGTTCTTATATGTGCTCCTACTGTATCGTCCCGCGTACAAGAGGGCTCCAACGCTCTCGCCCCTTAGAAGAAATCCTCCAAGAAACAGAAGCTTGTCTCGACAAGGGTTCAAAGGAGATTTACCTCTTAGGGCAGAACTTCCTTGCCTATGGGCGAGATCTTAGAGAAGGTCTCAAGCCCGAGGAGATGGTGAGGGCTGTCCATGACGCCTTTCCAGAGTGCCGCCGTATTCGGTTCTTGACAAGCCACCCCCACGATGTGACGAGATCTTTCTTGGAGGTGTTGTCCTCCCTTCCGCGTGTCGCTCCCTACTTTCATCTCCCCTTCCAAAGTGGTAGCGATGCCGTGCTCAAGGCGATGCGACGTATCACGACCCGCGCAGTTGTAGAAAAGAAGATGGGGTGGATTCGTGAGATTTGGCCCCAAGCATCTATCTCAACAGATATTATCATCGGATTTCCTACCGAGCGAGCCAGTGATTTTGATGATACTCTCTCTCTGGTTGATTCTCTCGATTTGGATTTTGCTTATTCATTCCTCTATTCCCCTCGCCCTCAAACACGCGCATGGGAGATGGGCGACCCCATCCCACATACAGAGAAGGTGGATCGGATGACGCGCCTTCAGGACTTACTGGGTTCTATCTGGTCGCGTAAGAATGCCCAATGGATTGGAAATACGGTCAGTGTCTTGGTTGAAGGTCCTGAAAAAAGCGGTAAAGCGAACCGTTTTACGGGCCGTTCTCCTTCATGGCATCCCGTCCATTTCACATCAGATATCGACCCCACGGGCACTTTTGTGGATGTCAAGATTGAGCGTTCGGGCAAGACGAGTTTAGGGGGTGTTCATGTCTAACTTATTCTTACTCTTGTTGGCAGGGTCATTGCCTCAGGCTCTTTTGGATGCCTTAGAGAACCATCCTTCTGTATCAGCAGCACGTCGTGCTGTCAGCACTGCTGAACTCCAGTTTCAGTTGCAAGAGCACCAGTTGTTAGACCCCCTTTGGACCGCAAATGCTAGCCATCGGAACATCGAGACAGGCGGCTCTTTCCAGTCTCAGATTTCTGGTGGCAACTCTGAAACAACCTCAAGTTCCACGAGCATCTCTTGGCTCACAAGGCGAGGGTTTACTATCTCGTTGGACCTAAGTGATGGTCGCTCCGAAACGAACTCTTCCTTCGCGGGAGCCCAAACAGATTTTTCAGTCTCTACAGGATTGAACATTACCTACCCCCTGTGGAGAGAGAAGCGGTCAGCGGCACTTTCAAGTTTGGACCAATCAGCTCTCTCTACTTTGGATGCAACTCTTGCCTTGGAATCAGCTAGACAAGAGGCGGCATTTGAGGTCTACTCCAGTTTCTGGAACTGCAAGATTGCAGAGGAGAGAGTCGCTGTTCAAGGGGGTGCATTGGAGGAAGCAAGAAGTCGGAAGTTAGAGGTTGAAGCGTTGATTCGGGCTGGGCAGTCTTCTCCTTCGGAGTTGGCAACCCACACAAGCAGACTCTTGGAGTTAGAAGCAGCCTTGCTCCAGTCCCAGATTGAAGTCAAGCAGTGTTTGGACAATGCAGCATTGCTTTTGGGTAGGCCTATCCCCCCTGAATGGATTGAGGCAGTCGGGGCCCTAGTCTTTGAGATTCCCCCACGCCGTGATGCTCTTTCTGTAATGCGTGCCCGCATCGGTGTCCAACAGAGAGAGATTGGCATCGCTGATGCCTTAGCGCTAGATCTGTCAAACTTTGACCTCCAATTGGGTTATGGTCTTTCGGGGGACGCAGAACGACATGCTGATGCCCTTGAGGGGCTTGAGAATGCCCGTTGGAATGTGGGGTTGGTTTGGTCCAAGAGACTGGGTGTTTCAGACCTGTCAGAAAGGTCGGCTTTCGTTGCCCTTGAAGGCGCTAGGCTGACATTCTCACAATCAGAAGCTTCGGCATCGATACTTGAGAACAGCTTGTTGGATACTTTGGTCCTCCAAGAACAGTTGTTGTTAGCAGCCCAAGCTCAAACGGATGCCTCGGTAGTCGCCCGTGATGCTGTGGAAGCTCGCTGGCGTGCGGGTCTAGCGATAAGCTTAGCGTTGTTCCAAGCCGAAAACAGCGTCCATTCAGCCGAGGTATCTGAGCTTTCTGCCCTCTCTGCATTACGCATTGCCCAAGCGAACCTATCTCGCTTTCGCCGTGCCCTTGTTCAGGTTCCCTAGAACCTTGGGCCAGAAGGGGGGAGCTTGACCTCTCCTCTCTGAGCCACCCTTCCCACCCTCCCCTTGGTGGAATCGCCATCAGGATGTTAGGGACTAGTGCGGCTTCTGTGCCAGCCCCCGATTTGATAACCTGACCACAAAATGACCCATTTCAACAAGATCATCTTAGATGGGAACGCTGTCGTTGGGCCCCCTGAAGCCGGTAACACTACGGAGTGAGTGGGCAGAAACACCAGGTTCGCCATCGGCAATGATGATACGGTTCATATCTCCTACTTTGACGGGAACAACGCCGACCTCAAGGACGCTTGGGTCAACCCCTAAGCTATCCTCTTCTTCTCTAAACTCTATCCCAAGGAATGGGTGGAAGTTCTTCTCTTCCCAAAACCCACACACCACGCGATGCCAATGCCGCGACCCAATCGGGCGGAGCGGTAGTAGCATCTACAACCGTAATCCACATGCCGGAAGCCTTTTCGCGCAGCAGGGTCTCGAACATCATCACATCGCCTCGGGCAACCTCGCCCTCAGCCCATCCCACCAAGGAAGTTCCCTCTTCAGTCCTGTCTGCCAGAAGGAGAGACCGAAATGGTCCAGCCTCAAGAATCTCTTGCCATTCATCAGCCATCAAATCCATAACGCAATAAACCCCGTGTAAATAGAGACGCCACACAAGTCGCAAATCGAGCCAATCAATGGTGAAGACGCAATGGCGGGGTCAATATTCTTCCGAGACAAGAGGAGGGGGATTCCAGCCCCCACCATAGATCCTGCCAAGATTACCCCCAACAAGCTAGCACCTACTATCATTGGTGCTGTTGGTCCGGAAGGGAGGATACCCGCCCACCGTGAAACGACCAAGACGACGCCCCCACAAAGGGCAGCCATCACCAATCCCACACGGAACTGCTTCAAGAGAAATCCCCACGGTTTTTCATTGTCTAACCGACCTGTTGCCAACGCCCGAACGACGATGACAGCCGATTGGTTCCCAATGGCACCCCCAAGTGCCATCACAACGGGAAGAAAAGCAAAAAGGAGCGTCGTTTCTGGTAATGGTGTTCCTCTCGTATTGAGGAGTGCTCCGGTAATCAGACCCCCCAACAATGTAATGAGAAGCCACCCCACCCTTCGTGTAGCAATGGTCAAAGTAGGTAGGGTCAAAGAGAGTTCCTCTTCGTCCAATCCAGCCATCAAGAAAGCATCCTCTGTCGCTTCTTCTTGGACCAAGTCCATCACATCTTCAACCGTAAGAATCCCAGCCAATATCCCCTCTTCATCTACAACCGGGACCGAAAGAAGGTGGTATCTATCAAACGCTCTCACAACCTCCTCTTTGGGATCCCCCAACCCCACAGTGACTGGGTCGTCCACGGCGACAGAAGAGAGGGGCTCTCCTTGGTCTGCGGCAACGAGAGTGTGCCAACTGGCAACCCCAGTCAGTCGACCCTCATTATCCACCACATAAATCGCGTTTGCCAAGTCGTCGTGGACTTGGCTCAACTTCGCCAATGCCGCACCCACAGATAATGTGGAAGACGCTGTGGCTGGCGCCTTGTCCATCCGCCCCGCTGCTGTATCTTCGTCATAAGTCAGCAAATCTGCCACCCGGTGGTGCTGTGCTGTCAACCTCTCCGTAATCGCCTTTGAGAGGTCGGTGGGCAGATCTCTCACAACGGCTGTCGCCAAGTCCACAGGAAGACGCCGAAGAAGGGAGACACCCTTTTCTAGTCCCAAACGAATGACCTGCTCGGCAAGAACATCTGGTTCGGCGCGCTCAAGAATACCATAGGGTTGAGGCAACGATGAAACAAGAGCAAAGAGCTGTGCCCTCTCCTCTTGCTCTAATAAGGGAAACGCATCTGCAATCTCACCTGGATGACGTCTAAGAAGCTGGCGACGCCCTCGCTTGGGGTCTTTACCAGCCAGAACTTCTCTTAGCCGAGCAAGGAGAACCGTTTGCCGTCTGGATCGCATACCCTAGCCATACCCTAAAGCAGTTTTAGCAAGAGTTGATGGCGTCTATCTTCAGTTTGCCCAGCAAATGCCCCCATCTCTTCG
>JACNFQ010000021.1 GCA_014384545.1 bacterium
GAGTTGGGCTGGGGTGTGGGAGAGACTTAGAAGCCTCCAAGACCTCAGCGATCGTTGCCCACTCTACCTGTCCTGATGCTACCAGCTCGTCACCTGCATCTAGCCAAGCATCCAAAACAGAGAGGTTCGGATAGCTACCGTAAGACCAAACGACATAGTGGAAGTTCACCTTATGGGAATCAACCAAAGTGAGTGCTTCATCTATCTCGGAGCTCCAAGCGAGAATATCGTGGCGGTTGAAGGAGCATCTCGTGTGGCTTTCAGAACTTGCCGCCGCTTCGGCAAAACAGTTCAATGTGCCTGAAGAGGGTGCCATGAGCACCCCTCTCTCTTGGGGGACGAGCCAATCACTGCCTGACCTCGCCCACCAGGGATGGAGTCTCATCTCTAATCCCTCGGGAAAGACTTGATGGCACGCTCTGGGGTTGGCACAGTCCTTATAGGGGTCTGGTCGCATCGATCTAGGCATTGCGTTTAGACAGTAGGCAACGATTCCTGTGACGACTTGGAACCCTCCTCTTTGGGCTGCCCCTACCCAATCCAGATTGGAGCAAACACCAGAGACACCCTCTACACGAAGACTAGCCACCCTTTCCGCGCGTCCCCGTCGATCTAGGAGATCAGAGGCAAACTCCCTTTGAGTATACCCTATATCAGGGTTTCCTCCCAAGTCAGCATGGACCCCAACGCCATGCCCCCTAGCCAAAAGATCGGCCAGAAGAGGGTCGCCACGCGTTTCAAGCTCCACCACAAACTCGTCCCTAACTTCCCATGTGGGCGTGGCGTTATGGGCATCAAAGAGGTCTGCAAGAGAAAGGAGGTCATTTCGGTAGTTCTCAAAAACAGTTACCACCTCCCAATGCCAACCTTCAAGGTGAAATACGAAACCGATCTTGAGTCTGTTGCTGCTGCCAAATGAGGGCATTTCAACGATAGGAGGAATCCCTCTGATTTCGGTAGCGAGGGCAGGGTTTCTTGTTTGGTTTGATCTTTGGTGTTTTCTTTCGTTGAGCTTTGGGAACGACAACTTATTCCCTGATGATAGACACGCTTCCTGCCCCCCTCTCCCACCCCCAAATCCCAATGTGGGTAGCCCCGTCCCGATTCCTCTTGCACTTCGATACCTACTAACCAAGGCTGAAACCGTCTCAATGCGGTTTGGTTTTTCACCTACAAACTCTAACCACCGAGCAAAATCTGTAGCGGGGAGACCCCCCCTAACTTCTGCCTGATCCACGATATCCCAAACGTGGGTAACAAGACCAAATAGTTCCCTCTTACCACTTTGCTCAAAAGCAACCTTCGTAGGGTCTAGAGAGGGCTGGTCATGTTCTTGATAGCTGGTGCCCACTTGGACGAATGAGAGGTTGGGGCAGAGGTCGGTAACGCGGTTGGGTGGGCGTCCTGCGACTGAGAGATCTCCTCCTTTGCCAGCCACATCAATAGGAAAGAAAGCGACTAGATCGGTCATTTCGGCCTTGCGGTCCGTCGGTGTGTTCGTATTCATCACGACACCTAATGATTCCATAATGGCGAGTAAATCCCCCATATCCCCTCGATACCTTCTGTCGCTTTGGGATTCGGGACGATTAGAGAAACCATCCCAATCTGGATGGTCATAACCATGATGATGAAGCCCCCATTCGTGTCCATTTCTTACCCACTGTTGAGCGAGGTTCAATCGGGACGAATCGGCAGCAATATACTCTACCCATTGGGGGTGGGCAAGGAGTGTCAGTTTCGCCTCTTTTTCATCGGCAAGATGAACGAGACGAACGAGATGTGGCCAATAGTGTGCTTGATACCGTGTGTGGGTGGTGGAACCTCCGTTGGAATAGGGTTTTCCTTGGTGAACAGGGGCGTTCCCGACTTCTAGATGAAGAGCAAAAAATGTGCCGAAGGGAGTCCGTTGGGCAACCCCACGATCCTCCTCTAAGGGTGCCTCCTGATGGGATGCGTTGTCGCCTTCAACTTTCGGTGCATTTCCCGCCAAGACGAGGAGAAGGACAGGAGGCAGCATCCAAGAGAGTCTCACAAGTTTATCCTAATGGGATTGCGGATGGGGGGCAACTAGGCGTGTGCTCGTTATCACTGTTTCTTGGGGGGGTTGCCTAGGTGCCACTTTCCGCAGTAAAGGCATTTGTAATGGTTGACTCGGTGGCCACGCTTATCCCACATCATTTCAGCCATCTTCTTCGCTTTCGCCTTGCTGGAATAGGCGCGTTTCTTGCCACACATCCGTTTCTTATGTCTTGCCGAATTTTTGCTATGGGGGGTCTCTCCCTTTCCTTTGGGCGAGGAAGAGTCCTTTGGGGTCAACCCGAAAAAGGTCTCTTACCGCAGGCTTTTAGGCACCTCTGATGTCCCAACACCAAATTCCCCACCCGATTACGCCCACCCTCCCTTGGCAATACGACAAAATCAAAGAAGATGTACCCTGGGTGGGTCCTGTCTAAGATCTTCCTATTCAAATGCTCCGAACAGACTGGACAATCCTCTCCATACTTAGAGAAAAGCTTGGTGATGCGCCGTGTACGCAACCGTCTCTTTCTCTTTTCACCCTCAGTTTTTGGGGGGATATACTTGAACTTATTCGCATCTCTTGCTTCCCACTTCTCTTTCTCTCCCTTGTAGTTCCTCCACAAGTGCCAATAACCGCAAGAACATTCGTAAGCCTCTAGTCTACCCGGGTAATCGCTGTGGAAAAACTCCCTTCTCTTTCGGGCTGCTGCCTTGGAACGGTATTTTCTCTTCCAGGGTGTGGGGCAGTTCTGTCGACTCGGTTTGCCTTTGCCCTTCTTCCCGATTGATGCACTCACTATTGGGGCTCCTCCTCGTCATCCTCCCCTTCCTGACACGCCAAGCCCTCGGGGAGGCTCTTCGTAGCTTGAACACCAAGTCTCTTGAGTTTCTCCACTTGCCCCACGAGATTACCCTGCCCCGTCTTGAGCTGTCCAAATGCCTTGTCAAGCGCCACTTGGGCTTTGCCCAATCGAGCCCCTACTTCAAGAAGGCTCTCCGCAAAGAGAACAAACTTGTCGTACAACATCCCACCCCTCTTCGCAATCTCTCGCGCATTTTGGCTTTGATCTTCTTGCCTCCAGGCTGTCTCCACGGTGCGCAGCAACGCCAATATAGTGCCGGGACACGCCATGACGATATTCTGGGCTAGCCCCAGTTGGTACAACGAATCATCCGCACTGATCGCCTCAATGTATGCGGATTCGGGAGCGACAAACATCACCACAAAATCAAGCGTCCTTACCCCATCAGCTAACTCATACCTCTTCTTGCCTAGTCCCTTTAGGTGGTTTCGCATTGAGGTTAAGTGTCGACCAAATGCTTCTTCTCGTTCCCGATCGCCAGTCGCCTTCGTGTATTCAAGGTACGCCGTCATGGAGACCTTGGAGTCGATGAGAATCTGTCGCCCGTGAGGCAAATGAACGATGACATCGGGGCGGAGGTTTCTCTCTCCAGTTTCGGGGTTCTTGAGCCCTCCCTGTTTGGTATACTGACGACCCTCTTGGAGTCCTGCCATTTCTAGAAGGCTCTCTAAGACCATTTGCCCCCACTCGCCTTGGGCTGAAGTCTGCCCCGAGAGGGCGTTGGTCAAACCCTGCGTCTCTTTTTGGAGAAGAGCAGAGAGATCCGAAAGCCCCTTCATCTTCTCCTTGAGAACTTCCCTCGATTTTTCGCCCTCGGAGTGGGTCTCGTCCACACGCTTGCGGAAACCCTCAAGATCTCTTGTTAGGGGATTTAGGAGATTGCCGAGTCGCTCTTCTAGATCTTTGCGAGATTCACCCAAGTCACCCTTCGTTTTCTCCCGAAACCCTTCCAGTGCCTCGTTAGCAATTTGCTTAAGTATAGCCTGGGAACCCTCTTGGTTCTCTGTAATGCTCTCCAGTCTTAGTTCTGCCCTTTGACAGTCATGGCGCGCCCTCTCTTCCTTCTCAAGCAACTCCTTTTTTTCCTTTTGAGAAGACCACCCCACCAAGAATGCTCCTAATGCCAATCCCACCAGTAGATAGAGGAACTCCATAAGTTATATCTTACAACTGGATGGGGGGGATGCCCGTTCTTCGTTTGTCTCTCACCTAGGAGATGGATGTTTGGTGACGTGTGGTGGCGTTGGGTTTACACTCCAATCTCACAGTCTAGCCAATAACTAGCTTTTCTTGATCTTGGATATCTCACCTGTATGGTCTATAGGGAAAGAGTCTGGTGTTGCTATCCCTAAAGAGAGAACAGCTTGCATCCCTTCCTCAATGGTCCAGCCGGGATCTCGCACTTTTCGTTCTTCCACAAAAACGACCCAGCCCGTAGCGGGGTTAGGAGGAATGGGAATAAAGCACTTTAGGAGTTTTTGCCCAGAGATATTATCCTGCACTTCGCCCGAAACGAATCCCACAGTCCATTGGTCGTCTCCCAAATAGGGGACGAGAACGGGGCGTTCAAAAGCTCTCCTCTCTTCAGGGGAGAGATGTTTGGCCAATTGCTTCCCTACTTTCCATGTTGTGCCCACAATCGGAATGCGCTCTGTCAATCTGTCTAAGAGCATCATCACACTCTTTCCCAGTAGATTGCTAGCGAGCAAACCCACAAAATAGAGAACCGTTATAAGTGCAAGGAGTCCCAACCCTGGAATCCTGTCAAAAAGTTCAGGACCCAAGGAACGGACGGCTCGGTCGATGGCGACATAGGTCATCTTGACTACCCAACCCACCAACGCCAGTGGAATCAGAGTAAGAAGTCCCCTTAGTACATAACTCTTGAAATGGACACCCAACCGTTTCACAGGACCATTTTACTCTGCCACGGGCAAAAGGGCAACTACCACTTCTCTAACGCTTCAACGATCTCCTCTACACCAAACTCCCCTTCGTGAATGAAGGTCGCTGGTTGGTCGGGATAGGGTACAACGATCAATGCGGGCACTCCATTCACACCATACTTCTCTCTCAACGCCCTTTCGTCTTCGCTCTCTTCGGTCAAATCGACGGTCACGAAGTCCCAACCCTCCAACACTTCCTGGACGGTTGGGTCGGTCAAGACATTCCTCTTTATACCCCAACAGGGAATACACCACCTAGCAGAAATATAATAAACTGTAGCACCTAAAGGAGGAGGAACAGTGCCCTCTCCGGTATCAACCCGAGCCCACCCCAAGAACGCAGCATACCCCAAAAGGGCAACACCCATGAACTTCTTGAGCCTCATCAACCATGCTCCACCCTTTGGCAACTGAGCCCCAGCGACCGCAAATCCGAGCAAGGGGAGAGACATCCCCAACCCCAAAGTCCCAAATAGGAGCAAGCCCTCCGACAGACTTCCACTCGCTGCAGCAGCACCCGATGCACTCGCCAAGACGGGAGCCGTACAGGGGGCAGCGGCGACGCCAAGAGCTGCCCCCATACCGACTTTACCCCGTCCGCGCAACCAATCTGCTGCGTGGGAGAGTCCTGTCCCTGGGTGGGGGGTCCACCCTGTCAGCATGACCACGCCCATCACCCCAAACAAGAGAACCAACCCCCACCCCACCCACTCACTTTGGAGCACTGCTCCCGCTACCAACCCCAAACTCGCTGCCACCCCGCCCACCACGGCGTATGAACCCACCAAACCGAATACAAAAGGAATCCCCCCTTTCAATGCTCCCCACCCCTTGTTTCCATCAGACAACGAAAGAAGAATAATAGGGAGAATGGGATAGATACATGGCGAAAAAGCTAGAGCCAACCCTGCTAAGAATAGAACCCAAAGACTGGGGGCAACCGTGCGATTTACCCCTGCCACCTGAGAGTGGTTATCTTCATCATCAACGGGAATCTGAGGGGGCATCTCCTCACTCTTGCCACTTTGATGGGGCAGAAGAGTCTCGGACATCCCAACGGCGTCTGGCGACCATTCCAAGGCTCCCGTTTCCACTTCTAGAGATGTGGGGGGGAAACAGACCCTATCGGTACACGCTTGAAACTCCAGTGTACCAAGAACGGCTGAAGACTCTTCCACCACCACACCGTTGACAATCAGGACAACTTCACCTTCATATACCAAGACAGGATCGTCCGACCAGCCAAAGCGAAGAGATACGGGCTTGGGATACTGGACTTTGCCCCAATCCACAGCTCCTTCAGAAGGCGAGAACAAAGTAGGCACAAGGAAGTCATCTAATGGCTTCTCCCCATTGATGTGCCAGCCCTCGGGCAAATCAATGATGATCTCCCAAGAGACCTCCATGCCTATTCTCGCAGGCTGAGGATGGAGAAAGCCAATCGCTCTCACCTCTTCATCCTGTCCTGGAAAACCCCCTCCTCCCCATAATGTCAACGCGAAAAGAAGATGAACCATATGGGTATTATCAACTACGGATTAGACTATCACCATGACAAAGATCACATACCTTATACTCTTAGCTTGGATCGTCGTTGCTCCGACGCGTTTAGAGTCTGTAGATGCTCCTGTCCAATCGACTGCGCTCACCCTATACAACGATGGCACAGGATTCGTGAGACAAGTGCTAGAAGGACGTCTCCCTGTAGGAGATGATGTGAACTGGGTTCTGTCTGATTTGGCGGCGACACTGGAAGCACCCACCGTGCGGTTGGTCTCCCTTTCCCATCCGGGTTCCTTTTTTATTCGGGAGCAGAATTTTGAATATGACTTGGTCAATTCCCAGAAGATTCTTGACAGATATCTGGGTCAAACGGTAGGTTTTGATATTGAGAATCGTGCCACAGGGGATCTTTCTCGGGTAGAAGGAACGATTCTCTCTACAGCAGGGGCGGGTGTATACGAGATTGATGGAGAGATACATATCGGTGCTCCGGGTCGTCTCATCCTTCCCTCCCTACCCGGTGGGCTGGCATTGCGTCCCCAACTCAGATGGAGACTTGCCAATGAGGAGAGGAGCGTTCAAGATCTCCTCCTCTCTTACCTCATGAGTGGGACATCGTGGTGGGCAGATTACACGCTCCATCTTGGAAAGGAAGGAATCGCCGAACTTGATGGCTGGGTGACCCTCCAAAACGACTCAGGCACCAGTTACCCCGATGCTGAAATCAAATTGGTTGCCGGTTCTATCCATCGAGCCCCCAAAGCACCTCAAGAGCATATGAGGAGGGGTATGGTCGCCGATTCGATGATGATGGAAGTCATAGAAGAGTCTTTCTTTGAGTATCACCTATACCGTCTCCCCTCACCCACCAATCTCCCCGACCGCAGTCTCAAGCAGGTGCGCTTCTTGACCGGAGATTCCGTTCCCTACCAGACCGTCTATACGCTCTCTAACCCGTGGGGTTATGGTGGTCCTTCTACCGAAGCAGGCGATCCTGCTCGAGTCCCCATTGCTGTCAGTATCGCCTTTAGGAACGATGAAGAGAGTAGCCTAGGACTCCCCCTTCCCGCAGGGACTTTGCGGATGTTCATGGAAGATAGTCGAGGAGAGGCTCAGTTAGTCGGTGAAGACAATTTAGGGCATACGCCCAAGAATGAAGAAATCTCTCTCCAAGCCGGAGAGGCTTTTGATCTTGTGGGGGAGATTCGCACCCTAGACTTTACGAAACTCTACGCCAATCGAACGAAGACCGATGTGGAGGTGCGGGTTAGAAACCACAAGGAAGAAGGAACCGCAGTGGTTAGGTATCGAGCTCGCCTTTGGGGGGATGTGACACTTTCTAGCACTTCGTCCATTCAACTGGAACCCCTTGGGAATGGATGGTACGAAGCCCTCATCCCCATAGATGCCGGTCAGGAATCGATCCTTACCTACTCAATCCTCACCAAATAGGGCGGGAAGGGCGGGTTCGACCCACACGTTCCACAAAGTCCTTTCCTTCAGTTAGGAATCGGCTGGGGCGACTGATGATTGACCCTCCCCCTCCCTGCCCCGCCCCACCCCACTCCTGCCCTAGGAGGGGGTAAGTAAAGATGAGCTGACGCCTCGCTCGCGTCGCTGCTACATAGAAGATGCGGCGTTCTTCTTCTTCTCCTTCTTCATCCTTGAGTCCCATGGGGCTTGGGAAGGCGTCCTCGCTGGTGCGAACGACCCAAACGAGGTCCCATTCCAACCCTTTTGATCGGTGAATCGTAGAGAGGACCAGCCTGTCATCAGTTCCTCCCTTCAATAGATCCGTTCCGTAAAGTTCGCCCAACAAAATGAGTTCGCTAAGAAAAGCAGACAGAGTCTTATAACCATCCGCCAAGATACCCAGTTGGTCTAAGTCTTGTAGGCGGTTTCTAGGGTTCTGGTATTTCGTTTCAAGATACTCACTGTAGACACCACGCGCGACCATTCGCACCAAGTCCCCTAGGGGTTTCTTATTCTTGTGAGCACGATGGAGATCAGCGATGTCTGATTCGAACCGCATCCATGTACTGCGAACAGAGGGAGGCAGAACAGCTGTTGATGCCCCATCAGCCATCTTCTCAAAAGGGCGTTCTTCTCCCTTGACCCAAGCCCGCACTTTTGATGCCCGTTTTGGTCCCACCCCTGGACACATCCCCAACACCCTCGTCCACGCCACTTCATCATCGGGATTCTGGAGAATCTTCAGGAAGGCAACGACATCCTTCACATGGGCCTGCTCAAAAAACCGCAACCCACTGCGCACTTCGTAAGGAATGTTCCGCTTGAGCAAATCTGCCTGAAGGAACGTACTATGGCTATGGCTTCGGTACAGAATCGCCATTCTCTCCAAGGGTGTTCCAGCTTGATGGGCATCGACAACTTGTCGTGCAATCCATGCCGCTTCTCCCATCCCATTGGGAAGAGGCTGCACTTTAGGGCGTGGTCCGTGCGTAGGGCGTGCGGGGCGTAGGGTCTTGTGGTATTGTCCAGGGTTGTTCAGGATCACAGCATTGGCTAAGTCAAGAATCTGCTTGGTTGATCGGTAGTTCTCTTCTAACCTGTGGATTTTGGCTTCAGGATACCTATCTTGAAAGCCAAGAATGTTCTGGTAATGAGCCCCCCTAAACGCATAGATGCTCTGACAATCGTCTCCTACGACCATCAACCTCTTCCCATTCGCTTGGGCAATGCGCTCAACGATCTCCCCTTGGGCGGTATTCGTATCTTGATACTCATCAACCAATACTTCTGTAAATCTCCTGCCCATCTCTGCCCATGTGTCCTTGTCGTCTAACAACCGAAGCCAATATATGAGGAGATCGTCATAATCGAGACAGTTTGCCGCCCTCTTTCGTTCTTCATAAGCCGTTCGTACAGATTCGACCTTCTCGATATAATCAACAGCAAGAGGGACTTTGTCCGCCAGACTTCTCTCTAGGGAGCAACCTCGATTAAAAGCGTAAGAGAAGATATTTACGAGGACACGAGGAGCCGGAAAGAAATGATCCAGTTTTCCCAAAGTCTCACGCACGGTAGCTCGGACCAAATCTCTTTGATCTTCGCTATCTAGAATGGAATATGTGGTATCTAGCCCCACCACCTTTCCGTCTTGACGAATCAACCTATTGGCAATGGAATGGAAAGTTCCACCCCACAATCCTTGAACTTCGGGACCCATCAATCCCCCAGCTTGGGTCATCATGGAGCTCGCCGCCTTGTTCGTAAATGTCAAAAGAAGAATCTTTGAGGGGCTAACACCTTGGTCAACGAGCCACGCTGCACGATAGGTAAGTGTTCGGGTTTTTCCTGTTCCAGCACCGGCAATCACCAGATGCATACCCCTTTCAGCCGTAACTGCCCCCCTTTGGGCGTCATTCAAGCCAGAAAGATCAAGAACCATCCTTAGGATTCTAGGGGTGAAAAAGAACGATGTGATCCAAACCGAAGACCTATTGGTTTCTTTCGTAAACGAACTCCGTTCGGAAGGGAAGAGCAAGGCTACTCTTTTGGCGTATGAAAAAGATGTCTTGGCTTGGCTAGGCGCTAAGGGGCGTTCTGCCGAGGCGTTGGCAGACCACCTTGCTGCGTTGGGTCTTTCGGGGGTTAGTGGGCGAACGGTTGCGCGTCACGCCTCTGCTCTTAGAAGATGGGCACGGTTCTTGACGACTTCTGGCCTTGCTGCAGAGGATTTGGCTCGGTTTGCTGTCAACCCCGAGAAACGTCTCCATCTTCTCACCTTCTTCGGACCTAAACAGTGGGAGACTAATCTCAACGCCCCTTACCCGTTCATACCCTTGGGCCGTCTCTGCATGCCGAACTTGCCGCTGCTCTACG
>JACNFQ010000073.1 GCA_014384545.1 bacterium
CTAATAATGTCTCATATTCGGCAGCCCCTTTCATCCCTCCTAGGAGCCCTACCATCTGATTGGTCTGGAGAAAGACATAATATTCCGGAGCAGAGACCGCTGTAACTCCACCCCCAACGGGGATATCCATTTGGTCCCCCGCATACTGTATCCAAGTATCCATCACAGCACTCGCCTCAAGAGCGATAATCAGGGAAGCATCCGTCAGTTTCTCCATGCCCTCCATGACAGTTAAGTCTGTAATATCCCGTCCTGAATAATCCTTTGGGAACGCTTTCCCTATCCCCTGCCCCATCTGGAGAATGACGGCACTGGTACCCGATTTATACCCTAGGTAGGTGTAGTCCACACCATCAACCATCCCCAATCCTCCCTCTTGAGGGGATGCTGTAACCCAAGGAAGCAAACCTGAAACTAAGCCCGGAGCATCTGCAGACAAAGAGAGTGATACCACACGCAACCTCTTCTCCTTAGCATGGAGCAAGACCGCTTTCGCCATAGGGGTCAATTCAGGTGCTGTAGACGGACCATAATCAAAAGCCAAGACGACGATGTCTCGGGGTGCCAAGCGATCCATTTCTTGGAAGAGAGAGTTGACTTCTTTCGTAACGCGTATCGGCATCCCAATCGGTCTAATAATCGGAAACATCACAGCCAATGCCATCGCCAAGAAAATCCATCGGCGATCAATGGAGCGCATACGACGCCAAAAGAGAGTGCTCATTTCCCCCCGCTCCCCATATAGGTCCTCTCAATCCCAAAGACAATCTTGATCGCTGTTGCGGTCATCCCCAATCCCACACCCATCGTGATTGCCCTCTTTCCTGCCAAGTTAGGGATGTCCATAATCCAGTCGCCCCATTCGGGCAATGCTTCATGGATTGCCGCTCCTAAGGGCACCCTTGCCAACATGACCAACGCTGCAGCGACAAGCATCAGGGTCGCTTCAGGACTCCGAGCTCTGAAGGCTCGGTACGCTGCCGAAGCAACGAAGAAAGCCAACAGAGAGAACATCGTGGCAGAAAGGGGAACTTGGAGATAATCAAACGCCCATTGGAAACGAATGTTTTCACCCAACCCCGCATCACCAGTCATAAAGAGACCGATAGCGACCATTCCTAGGGCTGAAAGGATGACGACCAAAGAGAAAAACCGACCATCTCTCTTGTCCCTGATCTTCTTGGCATGGCGTAAGAGAAGCGTCATCACACCCAAGTAGAGTGTGAAGACAGCAATCACGATATTATTCTGGTTGAGTTCTTCATAGAAGACACGAACCCAAGTCACACCCGTTTCGGCATCCTTATCTACAAAATAGGCCATCCACATAAAGAGCCCCAAGAGGAAAGCCGTAAGGACAGGGATCCGTGTCTTCATCCGAATATCCCCACCATCAAGCCCGACCCACCCATTCCCAATCCAGCACCAACGACAATCATCAACCAAAGAACGCCTTTCACAAGGTCAGATGCTTTCAAGCTAGAGAGAAGCGCTGGGTCTTTGGACAGATACGCTCCAGCGGCATAAAGCTCTTCACCGATAAGCGTATAGTCACATGCTGCGATAAAGAAGGGAAGTTGGACAACGGCATCAGTCCCCGCAATCTGAATCGCACCGATCGCATTCCCCGTTTCAGCCAACAGAAGACTCTCTGCATAGAACATACCCTGAAGGAAAATCGTCGCTGGCTTTTCCCTGACAATAATCCCATTGACAGCAGCCGTATACCCAAACTGATCTTCGGTAATAAAGAAGTTATCCTCGGTATTGAGCACTTCGGGCTTTCCAGCCTGAAGATAGGCATCTTTCAGCGTCTCTCTAGCAACGGTCATGACGATGGGATCGCGGTGAGGAACAATCAACCGACTTTCGTAACTGGCTACCTTTTGAGCAACCCGACCCAAGATATTCAGAGAAGCCAAAGTCGCCACATCAGCGGCACTGGAAAGCCCGGGACAATAAAGAATCGCCTTCCCCATTTCGGTAGCTCGTCCAATCGCCTCCTCAACTGCATCCAACCCCGGAATATGCCGAATATAGAACTGTGCACCCTTCCGTGCCATAGTGAGGGCACCAAAAATAGCGACAGTAAAAAAGAGAGAAGCAACAAAGGCACCCAAACGATCACCCATAAACCAAGAAGGGGCAGCCAAGAGGAGAGGTATCAAAGGAATCAAACCTCCAATCTTTCCACATTCGCCCGAGGAACGATCGCTTCTTCTCCATCGTCAAATCGAACCCCCAAAACTCTTACTCTTGCTTCACTTTCCACTTGCTGGGGTTCTACCACAAGTTGGGTCACGACGCCAGCCCGTCCAAAATAGGGGGTACGAATGACCACAATGCGGCTACCCACATCCAGCCCCATCCCCCCCTCGTCCGCGTGGAGGATACCCTTCAAATCAGGGGTAGGTACGAGAATCTCGGGTCTCAATACACCCGCACGAATCTGGGTCGCTCCGTTGATGCTCGCCAACCGTCCTGCACTCGCCACCAACAACTTCCATGTCCCCCCATCCATCGGTAGCCGACCAAAACCTTCAGTGACAACGAGAGTAATGCCTAGGTCTTCATTTCCTGTAATCGCCACACCGATATCAACGCCCAATAATGCCCTCAGATCTTTGTCGTGAATCGCTCCGCCCACCAAAGCAGCAACCCCCACTTCTTGAGCCCGCACTATCGTCTCTAACTCCAAACCAGCGCCTACCACCACAACAGCACCCTCCATTTCTGCCGTTATCCCCTCTGCACCCAATGTCTCGCTAGGGGAATCTACCCCTATCATCAATGTGCCCCCTTCTTCTCCTCCCACTCCAAAGATACCTTGGACAACAGTCGCCGTCGTCTCAACGACCACACCTTCTTCTTCAATGATCTCAACAATCGTCCCGGCCACATACGCTTCAACTTCTACAGGTGTCGGTTTCCCACGAAGGTAAACTTGTCCATTTACCCTAGAAATAGAGTCAACTTTTCCGGATGCAGTTGCTAAGTATTCGCTCTTGAAAAACCCCCAAAACCCTTTACTTTCTGCAATCTTCTCTCCCTTCTCTACCCAGTCACCCACCCCGACAGTCATTAGGTCTGGGAGTTCATCGGGTTGACAACCCAAACGATGAGAAATCTTGAGGACTTGAACCGGACCAGGCAACTCTGTTCTGGCAACGACATCACTCGCTTTCACCACATCCCCTTTCTCTACCAAGATTTCGCCCTTTAGTGGTAGTCGCCGTACCTTGCGTATGAGAATCCCTGATCCCCGCATCAATCCTGGTGTAAAAGCCTGTGCCATTATGCCCGACACCCTGGATACAACGACATCGCATGATGCCAAGAAGTAATCATCTTTACCCTCTGAAGGTCATCTTCAGGAAAAAGGAGAGGTCGCCCCCTGCCATCAAAAAGCAACCCAACCTGTCCCCCAGTCAGTTCACCCTCCCACCCTTCCCCTTTCCCCGCTCCTACATCGATCTTCTTGTCTGGTCTGAGGGTCGCTTTCACCGATTCGCCCACACCAAGGGGAATCAACTTCAAGTCACCCACATGTAAAGAGAAACTCTCCCCCACTTCAAGATCAACTTCTACCAACGGGCGTCCTTTTCTTACGGTTCCAGTGGGTGCAATCGTCGTTCCTAAGTGGATAAGGCAATCCGCTTCAAAGACCTCAACCGCCGCCTGAGCGTTTATCGTAGAGAGAACACCCAAATGGGGCATCATAAAGATGCTGTCCACCGCTAATTGGGTAATGCCAACAGGCTGGAATGCATCGGTAAGCATAGCCATCGCTTGAGCCCGTCGGGGTGCATGGGAAAGGACTCCACCCGAACCAACCAACAGATCCAAGCCCTCCATGTGCACGAGCGAATCACCACTGGTGCTCTGCGCAAACGCTTCCGCAATCGTCCTTTGTTGTTGGATCCCTTTTAGCCCCACCGCCAAAGAACGATGGTGGTCAAACGAAAGGCGAAGGGCTTCTCGGGCGAGAGCTTGCTCCAAAATGAGCTCTTCGAGTGATTGGGGAATCGTCGTAGGGCGAATCATCTTATTCTTGATGCGGTTCCTCAACTCCTGTTCATCCATCGAAAAGGGAACCCATCTCATCACATTCTCCCAGCCCGACTCTGCCATTACCTGTGAGATGGAATAAGACATTCCAAGATTGGCAGAGACTGTCCGATTGAAGGTCTCTTGGAAGACCGAAAATATATCCGTAGTTGCACCCCCAATATCCACCCCAATAACCTGAATCTCTTCTTGTTCGGCGACCCGCTCTATAAGTGAGCCTACCGCCCCAGGGGTCGGCATGATGGGTGCGTCTGTCCAGTCAATCAACTTGGGGTATCCTGGTGCCTGTTGCATCACATGTTCCATAAAGAGATCATGGATCTTCTCTCTGGCTGGGAAGAGATTCTCTCTCTCTAGGGTGGGGCGAAGGTTATCAACGATAAAGAGATCACAGATTTCCCCCAAGATTCCCTCCACCCGAGGCGCTGCATCCTTATTGCCAGCAAAAATGACGGGGAGTTTTGCAGAGCCCAACCTAGAGGCAGGTTTCGCTTCTCGAATGACCTCAGCCATCTCAACGACATGGGACAGATCTCCTCCATCCGTCCCCCCAGAAAGGAGAATCATGTCTGGACGCAAGGTTCGAATCAACTCAAACCTCTCCCAAGTCTGTCGTCCATCGTTTATAGCCAAAGTCTCCATCACAATCGCACCAGCACCCAAAGCGGCGCGATGGGCACTCTCTGCCGTCATCTCCTTCACGACCCCTGCCACGAGCATTTGGAGACCTCCTCCTGCAGATGAAGTAGAGATATAGGCATCAACCCCGCTCTTTTCTTTACAGGGGCGAAGAATACCCTTACCCTCTTCTTCTAAGAAAACCCGACCCGTCAGCTCCTCCAGTTCCTCGGTCGCATTGACAACCCCTCGAGTTACATCCTCAAAAGGAGACTCTACCGTGGTGGGAGCTTCACCCCGCATCACCAACCGGTACCCTTCCTCTTTTTTCTCAATGTAGACAGCTTTGGTCGTCGTAGAGCCACAATCTGTCGCCAGAACATTCTTGAGATTCTTCTCGTGCACTTGGGTCATTCCTCGTCCCCTTCAAGTGCGTTCTCAATCAAACGTAGCATGCGACGCATCCTATCCCTATCTCCAAAGAACTCGGGGACCGAATCCCAAGCTTCAGCCCCAAAGAGAAGAGCCCCCACGGGAGCAAAAACGGTGGCTGCAGATGAGGCAACGACCGATAGGGGGCCCATTGATTCAAGGAGGAAAAGCGCTGGAACCCCTAATCCTCTACTAACTAGATTCGTCGCTTTCTCTTCGTCATCCCTCCCCAAATCCCAAGGACGGAACAACCCTTTCACGAAATCGCGTCCTTGAGCGCCATAGAAATCGCTTCTCTATCACCATTGACGGGCAAATGAATCCACATTCCCTTCAATCTCCCCCACGGTGAAGGACGAGATGTAGGCGAAAGAAAAGCACCTTTGGGATGGAAGTCAATACGCCTAAATCTAGAGAGATCCCGTTCGCCCACAACCCCCAAGTGAGTCACCTTGAGTGCCTTTCCATCCAACGCATAGCCCACAGGAAGAAGGTACGTTGAAAGGGAGCCCACCATCAGAAGAGCCCCAATCAACGCCCCCAATGGACCAAATCCCCACCAGCCAAATCCACCACCAAACAAGAGGGCAATCCCCAAAGGAACAGATGCTCGTCCTCCATCATTGCGAAACCGCCAAACCGACCAACACAAAAGGGAACACATAGAGGACGGGGCGATTATATGGGAAAACATCATCCCTTCCTCTCTGGTGCACCCAATCTCTTGATAACCTCAGGGGGCTCGTCCAGAATCCATCTCTCTGCGATCCGATTGAACGGTCCTCTTGCGGAGACAGGGAAGGGTCGTGGACTATGGGCACCGCCCCCCTTTTCTGGGCGCCATGATGGTCCCGCCAACGACCCAGAAACTAAGAAATCTAAGGGGTGAGCACCGTACCCAGACATCAACTCCTCTACCCGTGAAAAGGAGATGGTTGAAGGCAGAAAAAGATCTGTTCTCTCCCGTTCTGCGGGGTCCATTAGATTGGCGCGGGCATCTTCAACACGGCGGTATTCTTCTGGTTTTTTCTCGGGTCCAAAGTCTTTCAAGCGACGGAAATACGCCGCCTCAATCTCTTTATCTGTAGCAGTCACTTCAACCCCTAAGTCTCTATACCCCCTAATCCGCATCCTGATACCCTCCAAACTATCCTCCCAAGTCGCCCTATCAATAAGCCGAAGACGGGCAGGATCCTTGAACCTCTCTGCAATAGAGATGATCTCGGTCACCATCCCAAACCAGATCTTCCTCTGCCCATCTTCTCCTGATTGGGATCTCCACATCTGAAGCAATCGCTCCCAATGGGGTTGAGCCTTGTCCAAGCGATCTGCCAAGGTATGGAGAGTCGCTAGATTCTGTGTCGCCACCTCCTTTGAGAGAGGTTGAGAAAGTGCCTTCGTAAAGAGGGTCTCGGCCCGGCGATACCTTTTCGAATCCATCTCTTCAACACCCTTCGCTACTGCGACCGCTCCCCGGAGACCATCCAATAAGAGTGCCCCGATACCCAAATGCCCCGCACGCTCCCACGCTTTTTCAGCACCTGCAAAATCACCCGTTTCAAGGAACCAATACCCCAAGACGGTATACCCCCTTGCTCTGCCGATTCCTGTGCCCAAATCTCTTGGAGAGCCTTCAAGAACTTTGTGTAATAGGACAATTGCCTCGTCCTTCTTGCCCCAACGAATCAAAGCCCACGCCGCCAATATCGCTCTGATTCCAGACTTAGGCATCTTGAAATCAGCAGGTGGTGGAAGTCCCTGTGCAGCACGAACGGCTGCTGCAAGAGCGGGTCCGGCACTTTCAGAAATCAATCCAATCAGCGATACGAGGTCTGCCTCCGATCCTTCCTCATATCGGGAAGATAAGAGAATGCGACCCAGCCTTGACGCATCCAAAGGTTCAGTCGCTCCCGCTCTTATCCCATCTACCAGATGGGTCCTCCCCTTATCCTCGTCACCTGCACGCCACGCCAACCACCCTAGGTCTGACCGCAAGGAGGGAGGGAGTTCTCCCCGTCCTACCTTCTCCAATCGCTTCCATGCCCCCAGAGGGGGTGCAGCGCCCAACCATTGTTGGAGAAGACGAGGGTCCTCTCCTATCATCAACGCTCGTTCCACAACTTCTCTTGCCTCTGATGCCTGCCCCGCTTCCAATAGATCTCCCACCCAGCGATGGGCAACTTCAACGATCCCTTGAAGACAACGAGGATCTTGCCGAACGCGCCATCCATCTCGATACTTCTTCTCTGCTTTCTCCCACTCCCCTTCTCTAGCAAGGGAAAAAGCTGTCGCAATCGCCATCTCTACCCGCAAACCATCTGCCAATCCTCCCGCCAAAGCGAGGTCTTCTTCACGCAATGCGGATTCGCCCCCCGCCGAGAGCATCAGTCGGGCAAATCGGGCTGCCCCCTTCGGACTTTCACCCGTACGATGGAACGCCTTTCTTGCTGCCCTATTATCCCCCAGCTCCTCCTCACAAAGCCCCTCTCTAACAGCCGACCACCCCTTGCCCAATGTGGCATAGGTGGACTGGGATTCTTTGAATTTTCCTCTTGCTTCGCCCACCCTTGCCTTCAGGTAGTCCCCCAATCTCCCCTCTACTTTTTCAACCCAGGACTCTGCCAAATCTGGTTGATTAGCGAGGAGTGCCATCCACACTCCCCACGCTCTGGCTTGGGGTGCCAACGGTTCAGGCAATGAAGAAAGGAAAGAAAAAGCACCAAGGCTATCCTCTCTTGCGGTGTTCGCTAAGAAACTCCCCAGGAGAGGGTGGTGCCCCACAGGGGGATTCTCCTGCCACCGCTCTCGTAGGGCGTCTCTCGCTTCTCTGGGCCAAGGAGAAGGCATAAGTCCTGACAAGAACGAGATATCCTCTGAAGATCTCATCAGAACCGCCAGACCTTCTGGAGAGCAACTCCTTTGTGAAGCTGCCCTACCCAAGACTTCTAGGATCTGAGGAGTAGGTGTGGAAGAGGAGAGGAGACGGGCAGCGGGGCCAAGAAGAGAAGGCGTTGCTAAAGCTAAAGTAGCGACTTCTTTCTCTAAACCATCCACTTCTCCATCGCTCACAAGGAGATCTCTTGCCAAAGATGTTCTGATTTCCTCCCCCTCTTTTCCCCTTGCTCCCTCCACCAAGACCGCTTGGAAGGCCTCTCTCCACCCTGTTGAAAGTGGGGGGGAGAGATTCTTGGCAGCCCACGCTGCCATCACACTCTCGTCAGGGTGGTTAGCAAGGAACCATAAAACACCCTTTTTTCCTTTTTCGCTCCATTCATTTGCAGCACAAAGACCTCTTACAAACGCCTCTCTCAGGTCCCCCTTCTTCTTCCTCTTTAGCAACTTCCTAGCACTTGGAAGCAAGGGGGCAGGAACGATTTCTAGGTTCTTGATATGGGCTACGAGAGAATCTTCCATACCTTGGGGATCTTCAACGATCCATTGCGCTCTGGTGTCGTCGTCTAGGTTGGGATTCCAAGCACCAAGCTTTCTAAAAACGCTCTCCCCATGACTCAAGGCTAGCTCCAGCCAAGGACCTGTGGTCGGCTTGGCTCCGCCCTCAACCATGGTCTCCAAAGCAGGGAGAATCTCGGAAAGAGAGCCTCCCTCTTCGGCAATCCACTCGGCTGCCCGTTCAAACCAATCCGCGGTCTGTTCCGCCTTGAGAGCCCAGACCGCCCAATCTGAAAGTGCTGCCGATTTCTCTTTGGGTTTCAGTTTTCCCCACCCTAGATGGATCGTCTTGCAGGCGAGGTCAAATCTCTTTTTCTGGGCTAGTTTCACACTCTTGGCATGGGGGTTTCCGAAGGAGAAGAGCGACATGAGTAGGATTCTAGTTTGGAGTCTGGCTTTGAGCCCAAAGAAGGAGAGCGCGAGGAGCCCCACCATTACAACTGTAAGGATAGGCAACTCCTTTCACGGGGAGAAGAGGGGGGGGGGATGATCCCCCCGCAAAGAGAATGAGGAACCCTCCTTTTCTGACAAAAGGCCATAACCACTTTGCGGCTTCAACAGGAGGAGCCAAAGCTCTCGCTGTCACCAAATCAAAACGCCCCTTTAGCCTCTTGGGCAAATTGCGAACATCTTCACAAACGACATCCCCTCGCAGGTCCATCTTTGAGACCGTTTCCCTTAGCCATTCTGCACGCTTTTTTCCCCTCTCTACAAATGTGGGCAATAGGTCAGGAAAGAGGCAAGACAACGGGATACCATTGAGACCATTCCCCGACCCCACATCTAGCCATGAACCCTGTGTGGGGAACAAGGTGGGATATCTCTCTGTGGCAATGACACTGTCCATCACCCCTTGATCCCATCGTGCTTCGTCGCTCTTCCATCCTGCTGCCCGAAAGGGAGCTTTCTGTAGGAGACGATCAAATCTCTCAAGTCTCACTTTTAGCGCTTCGTTCAACGAAGGGACCTCCTCCATCTTGAGACCTCAACCTCCCAATCAGACCCTTCACGATAAGCATGGGCTAGACTTTCTAGAATTCTCCTTTCTTTCTCGGTTTCGCTCCTCATTAGGGCTTCCGCGAGTGCATCTGCCGTTGCTCGCCCTTGGATAAACTCAGGGACGATTTCATCCCCCGCCATCAGATTGGGATGAGTCCAGTAAGGGGGAGCCTTTTGTCCTAGTTTTATCCATGCCCAAAGAAGGGGAGAACCCTTATAGGCTGCCACTGCAGGTGTTCCTCTAACGACCGCTTCTTGGAGTGCGGTGCCCGATGCGACCAACGCTTTTTGACACCGCTCCAAAAGGGCACCTCCTTCCTTACAATCTCGTTCTATCCCCGGAGGGAGTTTCCCCACAATCCCAAAGGGATCAGAGACAACGACCCGCTTAGCCCAATCCACTAGAGAAGCGGCTTTTATGAAAGTATTCTTGTGCCGAGTGATCTCATCGGCGCGGCTTCCTGGCAAGAGAGCCAAGAGTCCTTTTTCGCGTTTGACAGAAGGGG
>JACNFQ010000076.1 GCA_014384545.1 bacterium
AAGACGATTCGCACCGAGATTCGAGGCTCTGCAGCGCCTATCAATGTGCTCAAGGCGATGATCAAGGGGCTAAGCCTCATGAGAGACCCTCGTCGCTTGGCGGCATTGCGTGGACTACCTCTAGAGAAGATTTGGTCAAACCCAGAGGTGCCTGCCTAATGGACTACAACGATTTGGTCCGGATCAAACGAAAGAGGATTCGTGTGGGACGGGGAAAGGGCGGGAGAAGAGGTAAAGATGCTGGACGGGGTATGAAGGGTGCAAAGCACCGTTCTGGGTACACCCCCCCACCTCTGTACGAAGGAGGCTCTTTGCCCCAGCACCGTCGTGTCGTCTCGTTGGGAGGTTTTACGAATATCAACGCTGTCGTCTACGAGGTGGTGAATGTCGGGCAGTTGGACTGTTTTGAAGAAGGCGCAGAAATCGGTATTCAGGACTTGGTTGAAAAGGGGTTGGTTAGAAAGAAGGGGTTGGTGAAGCTGTTGGGAGCTGGTGAGGTGAGGCACTCTTTGACGATTACAGTTGATAGGGCGAGTGCTGCGGCGATTGAAAAGGTGGAAAAAGCTAAGGGGAAGGTTGTCCTGACTTGAGCGCGAGGCAGAAAGAGCGTGCCACTCAGTTGATGTCCGAGGCTTTTTCAAGCCCGGAACTCAAGAAGAGGGTGGGGTTTACCGCATTGGGGTTGTTGGTCTTTACTTTAGGTAGCCACATCCCTTTGCCAGGTATCAACCACGAAGCTCTGGGAGGGCTCTTTGGAGAAGGGGGCATCTTGAATCTTCTGGATATGTTTTCGGGAGGTGCTCTAAAGAGGTTTAGTATCTTCGCATTGGGCATCATGCCCTACATCAACGCCAGCATCATGATGCAGGTGCTTACCTATGCTATCCCCTCTTTGGAAGAGCTCCAAAAGGAAAGAGGGGAGGAAGGACGCCGTCTTATCGGGAAATGGACACGGTATCTGACTGTCGTCGTGGCTGTGATTCAAGGGATTAGTTTCCTAGCTTTGTTTCGGCAAGGAGGGATTCTTTCACAGACCGATACCCTCCATCTTGGGATCATCATCATTACACTCGTTGCTGGGACGACTTTCTTGATGTGGTTGGGTGATGAAATGACCGAAAAAGGGATTGGGAATGGTGTCTCTCTTCTCATTTTTGCGGGAATCGTGATGCGTTTCCCAACGATGATTGCGCAACAGATTCAGATTGTTCGAGAGAATCCTGCAGCCGCTGGAGCGTTTGTATTCTTTGGGCTATTCCTATTGCTCTTGGTCACTGGAATCGTCTTTATTCAACTTGCGGAGAGACGGATCCCCATTCGGTATTCCACCCGAACAGTCGGCAGGCAGATTGTGGGGGGGCAGGTTTCCTATCTACCCGTCCGTATCGATATTGCGGGTGTGATTCCTATCATTTTTGCGATTTCTGCTCTGTTGATTCCCCAAACCCTCTCCAACTTCATTCCTTCATGGCAGGGGCCCGTGGGGCAGTTTTTAGGGAGCCCGTGGTACTACCTTGTACTGGGTGGTTTGGTTCTGTTCTTTACATTCCTCTACTCGTCCATCACTTTCAAACCTGATGATATCGCAAAGAATCTAAAAAAGGGAGGTGGGTTTATTCCTGGGATTCGTCCAGGTAAGAACACAGAGGAGTTTATCGCTCAGGTTCAAGAAAAGATCACCCTAATCGGTGCCCTGTATTTGGCGATTGTCGCTGTCCTACCTCAGATGATTGCGAATGCAGCGAATGTCTCTCAGTTTGCGATTGGGGGAACGGGGCTTATTATCGTGGTGGGGGTTAGTTTGGATACGATGAGGCAACTAGAAGCTCATGTCGTCAGTCGCCAATATAAGGGGTTCTTGAAGACTTGATGAGAGGTTGCGTTCTTTTGGGACCTCCTGGTGCTGGGAAGGGGACACAGGCGACCGCCTTGGCAGAGAGGATGGGTATGGTTCATCTTTCAACAGGTGATTTGATCCGGGAAGAGATTCAAACCCGATCCCCCTTAGGTATCAAAGTGGAATCCCTCGTATCTAGAGGAGAGTTGGTGGGGGATGGCTTGGTGATGGCTCTCGTTGCCAATCGGTTAGAGGGTAAGGAAAGTAAGTGGATTCTCTTTGATGGTATCCCCAGAACCGTGGGGCAAGCTCAAACTCTTGAAGGAATCTGTCATGTTGACCTTGTCCCTCTGTTGGTTGTGCCCGATGAGGTCGTATTGGAGCGGATTGATGGACGGAGAGAAGATCCTGTGACGGGTCAGATTTACCACCTCGTTACGAATCCTCCACCCGATGAGATCATCGATAGGTTGGTGCAAAGAAAAGATGATGCCTCATTGGAAACGGTCAAGGCTAGGCTAGATGTTTACCGACAAGAGACGGCACCGGTGATTGATTGGTACGAACAATTGGGGCTACTCCACCCCATCGATGGAACATCTTCGCCTTCAAGAATCACTGATGCTCTCGTTGTATTGCTTGAGGAGAGGGTCTGTTCGTGAAGGCTGAGAAGAAGATAGAAGTGCAGGCTCAGGTGGTCAAAGCATTACCTGGAGGACGGTTCCTTGTGAAGGTGGGTAAGCACCATGTGACGGCTCATATCGCAGGACGCATTCGGAAGTTCTTTATCCAAGTGATGCCTGGTGACTTTGTCCGCCTAGAAGTTAGTCCTTACGATTCCACAAAAGGGAGAATCACTTACAGGTTTTACGACGAAGCAGAAGCGAAAAAAGAGAGAATGGAGGGGCGAAAGTCCGAAAAGTAGTTATGAAAGTCAAATCCTCACTTAAGCGAATCTGTCAAAACTGCCGTTTGGTGCGCCGTTCGGGACGACTCTACCGCATCTGTTCTAATCGCCGGCATTCCGGGAGGCAAGGGTAATGGCCAGAATCTCAGGATACGAAGTGCCCGATAAGAAGGTCGCTTGGGTCGCCTTGACGGCGATCTTTGGTATTGGACCCACTTCTGCCAAGAAGATCTTGGCGCGTGCGCGCATCGATGAAACGAAGCGTATCAAGGATTTGGCAGAGAATGACTTGGCGCGCATTCGTAGTGTCATAGAGAGTGATTTTGTGGTAGGGGGTGCCCTCCGTGAACGGATTCAAAAAGACCATCAGCGTTTGGGGGATATCGCTTGTTATCGTGGTGAGAGACGGAAACGTGGTTTGCCCAGCAGAGGACAAAAGACCCAAAAGAATGCTCGGTCACACAAAGGCTCTCGCCCCAGTGCAATTAGGAGGAAGTAGATGGCTCAGCGTAGAGAGAAGAAGACCGTCCGCAGTAAGAAGAGGAAGATTCATATTCCTTCAGGAGTTGTCCATATCAAGTCAAGTTATAACAACACCCTGATTTCGTTGACGGACCTCCAAGGGAATGTGTTGGCGTGGTCGTCTGGAGGACATATTGGTTATAAAGGTGCGCGAAAAGGGACTGCTTTTTCGGCTCAGCAAGCTGCAGAGACTTTGGTCAGGGCTGCTCACGAATACCAGATGAAAAAAGTGAACATCATCACCAAGGGGCCAGGACCTGGACGAGAGCCTGTCATTCGTTCTTTTCAAGGTTCCGAGATTGAAGTTGAGACGATCAAGGACATCACTCCGCGCCCCCATAACGGGACGAGAGATAAGAGACCCAAGAGGAAATAAGGAAGGTAAAGATGATCAAGTTTGAAAAAGTTCAGATGCGCGTAGCGCACGAATCCGAGGACAAGACGGAGGCCTCCTTGGAGATTCTTCCCCTTGTAAGGGGTTGGGGTCACACATTAGGGACAGCATACAGGCGAGTTCTCATGTCGAGTGTACGGGGAACCGCTGTCACTTTCGTTGATTTTCGGAGGGTTGAGTTCAAGGGCGAACCGATAGCTGTGCTCCATGAATACCAGACTTTACCAGGCGTGCGGGAAACAGTGATGGAGATCGCACAGAACTTCCGAGCTTGTCCTTTTCGTCTAAAGAATGAAGAGACTGTGGCGATTCTCAGTTTGAGTGCTAATAAAGCTGGAAAAGTCGTGATCGGGATGGCTAAATGCCCTCCAGAAGTTGAAGTGATAAACCCCGATGTCTATCTCTTCCAACTGGAGAAAGGTGCAGAAATAGAACTGAGCATCGGTCTTAGAGAGAACAGAGGGTTTATCTCTTCTCCCGAACTGAGACCTTCTGAGGTCAATCCCGAATGGAAGGGGAGTTTTCCAACGGGTGTCGTCCGAGTTGACGCTGATCACAGCCCGGTCTTGGGTGTATACCCAGAAACAGAACCTTTTCGAGTGGGAGAATCTGGTGATTACGAAAAGTTGACATTACGGATAAGGGTGCGAGAGGGGTATACAGCTGAAGCGGCATTCCGTGAAGCGAATGGGATGCTCCAAGAGCACTTTACTTTACTAAATGATAAGGGATGGCCACAGGATTTGGGGCTTCTCCAACCGATCCCAAGAGAAAACCCTGCACCGACACCGACACCTTTGAGCGAACTTGAACTCACCGATCGTCGTGTCTTGAATGCTCTCTTTGCGAATGGGATTGACTCGGTAGAGGGACTTTTGTCTTTCCGCGAACGAGAACTTAGGCAACTCAACCGCATTGGTGACATCGCTCGCAAAAAAATTGAGACAGCGGTTGAGAACGCGGGATTGAAGTTTAGGGACAACTAATGAGACATCGCCTCCATTCCAACCGACTTTCTCGCCCTACAGGGGCACGAAAGGCTCTTCTTAGAAGGATGGCAGCCTCAGTGATTCTTGAAGGGAAAATCCGTACGACTTGGGCCAAAGCAAAGGTCGTTGCTGGGGTGGTGGATTCCTTGGCGGCATCGGCATCAAAAGGTAAGGAATACCGACAGATAAGGAAGGTGATGTCCAAACTACCCTCCGGCGATTTGGGAGAAAAAGCAAGCCGAGCTCTCTTTGATCATGTGGAAGGAGCGAAACGCCAAACTGGTTTTGTCCGTGTCCTAAAGTTGGCAAAGCGACGAAAGGGAGATGGTGCCGAAATGGCACAAGTAGAGCTCATTGCGTTGAATGAGGGAGGAGATCCAGATGATTAAGGGTACTAAAACGACTTTTCCAAAGGGTGCAGTTCCCACAAGACCTTGGTTCTTGATTGATGCCAAAGATCAGGTTTTGGGGCGACTGGCCACGAAGATTGCGGGTCTCCTGATGGGCGTAGATCTGACGGAACGATCACCCCATGTGGACGGAGGGGGATTCGTCGTTGTTTTGGGTTCGGAGGGTGTCGTTCTTTCGGGATCTAAGGAGACCGACAAGGTTTATTACCACCACACAATGAGACCTGGTAGACTGAAGAAGGAGAACCCCGCTTCTTTACGAGCAAGACGCCCCGAGGAGATTGTGAGAAGAGCTGTAAAGGGAATGTTGCCTACGTCCTCTAATAGAAAGGAGAGGATGGCGCGCCTGAAGATCTATAAGGGTCAGGAACATCCTCATCAGGCTCAACAACCTCAGGAGGTTACACTCTGATGCACTCCGCAGTAGGAAGGAGAAAACGGGCAGTCGCAGTGGCGACTTTGCTAGAAGGAGAGGTCACTAAGGGCATTGTGGTAAATGGACTTCCTGTTGAGGATTATTTCCATTCTCAGACTAAGGTCACTGAAGCGTTGGCACCACTAGCAATCGCTCGTGAGAAGTGGAGTGAGGGAGAGATGGACCATTGGAGGGTGAAAGTGGAGGGAGGTGGGCTATCTGGACAGGCTGGGGCTATCTCTTTGTCGCTAGCTCGCACATTGGTAAAAGTAGATCCCACCTTGCGTACCGCTCTTCGAAAAGGAGGTCTCCTGACTCGAGACCCTCGCGAAAAAGAACGAAGAAAATACGGTCTAAAGAAAGCCCGCAAGGCGCCTCAGTTCAGCAAGAGGTAGTAGACTTCCTCCGATGCCCACTGGGTCAATCGTTCTGGAAACACTCTTTCTAACAGGAGTTATCTATTGGACATTACGCCCCCTAAAGTCGGCTAAGTTCCTCCGCACCTTTTGGACGATCATGTCGGTGCTCGTCGTCGCGTGGTTCCTTCAAAGGGGGGGGTGGTTGTCTTTGATGTGGCTCTTGGGCAAAGCGGGGCTTCTCTTACCTATTCTTTTTGTCATTCTCTTCCAGAACGATATTAAAACGAAGATGGGAGGGATTAGCCTGAGGGGATGGCTTGGGGGTGTTGTGGGTGGAGAGGATGGGAAGGAGGAGATTGTCTCTACAATCTTGGGTGCCATTCGTGAATTGAGACGTTCAAGATTGGGAGCTCTCTTCGTATTTGAGGGTGAGACATCCCTCTCATCCGTCCTTGGCGATTTGGGGGGGGTCTCTCTAAACGCTTCATTGTCCATAGATCTTATCAAATCTATTTTCCATACTCATTCTCCCCTCCACGATGGAGCTGTGATTATTCGAAAGGGACGTATCAAGAAAGCTCAGGTCATCATTCCCTTGCCAGCTGGGGGGAGTGGTATGGCCGGTTTTGGGACGCGCCATCGTGCAGGAAAGAGTGCTTCTTCAGGAACAGATGCCCTATCGGTTATCCTCTCTGAAGAAACAGGTAAGGTTTCTCTCTGTATGCGGGGGCAGATCCAGGAGGGGATTGACCTTTCTACTGTTCAGCGCATTTTACTGGAGGAGCTTTGAAGAGCTCCATTCTTAAGCGCATCTCCTCCTTTATCAGGGGAACTTTGCCGCAAGACCCTCTTGAGTGGCAGATCCTGGTCCTTAGCCTTATCTTGGGGGTGATGATTCAAGTGCAGGTTACGAGTGGAAATCCCAATTATCGGGAGGAGAGGTTTTTGACGGCGGTTGTGCAGAACCTTCCCCCCGACTATAAGGTGGACCCTGCAGATTTGGAAGTAAAGGTGACGCTTTCAGGGGGACGAAACCGTTTGGCGAATCTCCTCAATGAAGATCTAGAAGTCTTTATGAATTTTGGTGATTTGCCTGAAATTGGGGGGCAAGCTCACCCCATCTTGATCGTCAGGGTTCCAGCAGGCATTGAGGTTGTGGGGGGGAATAGACGGATCTCTCTTCCGGTTGAAAGGTGGATTACGCGCACTATGGATGTCGAGAAGTTTCATAGAGAGACCAAGCCAGAGGGGGTAGAAGTCATTTCGGGCTCCCCCGATCCTCCTTCACTTGTCGTTAGTGGGCCCTATGAAGCGATGTCTGAGTTGGTGAATGTGGAGGTTGAAATCAATCTAGGGACGATCTTTCAATCTGAGCGGCTCACACTAGAACCCTTGGGGCGAGATGGAAATAAGCGCATTATCCGCGGACTCCTCTTTGAGCCTTCAGAGGTAGCTGTTGAAGTCCAAGCGACAACGGTCTTGGAGCATCGTGTCCTGACAGTCGTCCCCGAGTTTTCGGGCTCTTTGGCAGAGGGACATTACATCCGTACCTTTTCGGTTGATCCTCCTCGCGTCATACTTGTAGGAGCGGGGAAGGATGTTCGCGACTTGATTTCCTTGAGTACGGTCCCGATTGCCCTCGTGGGGCGAGATGAGACTTTCTTCGTTGAGATTCCTCTTTTCCCCCCCAGGGACTCAAAGGCAACTCCAGACGTGGTGACGGTCGCTGTGGAGATTGCTCAAATCATTGAAGATGTCAGGCTGGAAGGAATCCCTGTATATGTTCGGGGCGGAGGGGGTTGGCATGTGGAACCATCTGTCATTACATTGATACTTAGGGGACCCGTCACACAGCTCTCTTTACTCACACCCGAACAGATTTTGGCTGATGTCCGTATAGAGGCGTTGCCCTGTCAGGAGTCAACCGAGTGTGAGCAGCGCCTTGAAATCTCGTTGCCTGATGGGCTGGTCGTGAAGGAGACATTCCCCGAGATGGTCGTCTTGACCAAACTGTCTGGTGCGGTCTAGCAGAGTTTTGACTCTCTTTGGCACGGATGGGGTGAGAGGGAGTTATCCGGAGAGAATCAATGAGGAACTGGTCGCACGATTGGTGGCTGGTTTCTGTGCAACGATTCCACCTGGAAACCTCATTATCGGGCGGGATACCCGTTCTTCCGGACTCTCTCTAGCGAGAGCAGCAGGAGAGGCAGGGGCTGGTTCGGGTCGTGTCGTTGTGGACTTGGGCGTCGTACCTACCCCTCTCGTATCGATGGCGATTGGGTCTCGAGGCGCTGTGGGGGGTGTCGTCCTTTCGGCAAGTCATAATCCCCCCCACCATAATGGAATCAAGTTTTTTGATGGGAACGGGGCAAAACTGCTTGAGTCTTCGGAGAGATTGATAGAGCGCGCGATGCCCAAGAACCCTCCCCATGGAACAAAGGGGGATGAGGTGGATGGTGTGGAAGAGTATTTGGAGCGATTAGAGGGAGTCATTCCTTCAAGAGAAGGTCGTTGGCACCTTGATGTCGCCTACGGAGCAGCGTGTGAAGTCGCTCCTGCAGCATTCCGAAGGTTAGGAAGAGAAGTTGTGGTGCTCCATCACCAGCCCCGAGGAGAGAGAATCAATGTGGATTGTGGTGTCTTGGGGATGGATGCCTTGGTTGAGAGCGTAAGGGCGGACCCCAACGCCAAAGGGGGATTTGCATTTGATGGTGATGCAGACCGATGTCTTGCTCTTTCGCCGCAAGGAGAAGTCTTGGATGGAGATGACCTCCTTTATGCTTGGACGGCTCAAGAGGTAAGTGAGGGTAGGGCGGTGGAATGTGTGGTGGGGACCACGATGTCAAATGGTGGTTTAGGGAAAGCACTCTCTCGTTTGGGAACGCGGCTCGTTCGCGTAGGTGTGGGCGACAGAGAAGTCGCAGAAGGAATCGCTCTTTCTAGAGCATCGTTGGGTGGAGAGCCTTCTGGGCATACGATCTTTCCAGGGATTGCCCCCACGGGTGACGGGATTCTCTCTGCCTTGATTTGGACCGAGTTGGCAGGTGAGGGAACGATGGACGATTGGGTAGGTGCTTGGGAGAAACACACCCAAGTTCATCAATCGATTCCCCTCACAGAGAAAGCGCGTTCTCGATGGGAAAAAGAGGGTGAAAGGAGGGAGCGAACAGCAAGGAGAGAGTTGCCAGATGAGGTCCGAATCATCGTTCGACCTTCTGGAACCGAGCAGATACTCAGATTGATGGTTGAGCACGCTGACGCCACAGTCGCCAAGGACTCATTGCACCTCTTACTCCAGAAAGTCCGAGCGTGGTTGTGATTCGAGGAATCGGGCTTGATATCGTCGCTGAAGACGAAGTGGCGGGTTGGTTAGATTGGTCTGAAGAGCGGTGGGAGAAAACATTGGCTCCTTGTGAAAGGAAGGAGCGGATAGAAAGGGGATGGAAAGCGCGTCACTTGGCTGCTCGGATTGCTGCAAAGGAAGCGTTATTCAAGGCGACGGGTCTTTCTTTTCGCCCGTGGGAAGTAGGGGTTGTGCGCGAAGATGGTGCTCCTGGGTTTTGGCTCTCTGAGAGGATGGGCAATGCATTAGAGGGATATGTTCTCCATCTCTCTTTGACCCATGCAGGGGGGGTCGCAGCCGCCGTCGTGGTCGTCGAGGAATGAGGGTTGTTATTCCTTCTCGCCTAGGTGGCGTGATGTTGGACGAACTCCTTCTCGCTTTGGAAGGAGAGGGAGTCTCACCTAAAGATGTCCTGGTCGTTCGAGATGGTGGTGATGAGTGGATGGAGAGCCGACTTTGTCCCGATCCCCAAGGGCCCACAAGGAGGATGGGATTTGCTGGTGCTGCCGATTGGGGTATTCGTCATGCTGATGCCCGGGAAGTGCTGCTATTGAATGATGATCTTCTTCCTGAAGAGGGGCTGATTGAGGGATTGAATCAGATTAGAGATAAAGCCCCCTTTATTGGGTGTCGACTCTTGAATTTTGAAGGGACTGTCGTAGAGTTTGATGGGGGGGGAATGAACGCCTTGGGATTCGCCCTCTCTTTAGGGTGTGGAGAACGACCGACTGAGAAACGAGGGGGCGAGACTCTCTTTGCCAGTGGGGCAGCCGTTCTTCTGAATGCTCAGGCGTGCAGTTCGGTGGGGGGGTATGCGACTGGTTTTTTTGCGTATTTT
>JACNFQ010000013.1 GCA_014384545.1 bacterium
CCCCTCAATCCCAAAGGGATCAGAGACATCGACGCTCTTAGCCCAATCCATTAGAGAAGCTGCTTTTATGAAAGTATTCTTGTTCCGAATGATCTCAGAGGGGCGGCTTCCTGGCAAGAGAGCCAAGAGTCCTTTTTCTCGTTTGACAGAAGGGGTATCCTGAAACCTTGGATGAGCAAAACGTGTCGCCTTTTCGCTGTTCTTGTAAGCCCTCCAGGCAAGGGGGTCTGTCACCCACAAGTAATCAACAAGCAAAGAGAGACGCTCTGTTCGAGAGGTAGATTCCCCCGCCTTACGCCAATCAGGTGAGGGCGCCAGCCATACGAGGGGCAACCCAGCTCTTTGAACATGGGGGGCGATTCGCTCCATAAGAAATCGCGCATCAACGACAACGACGCCATTCACCAAGGGTAAGGTGCGGATTATCTCTTTCCACAAGGGTCTCGTTTGTGGCAACTTGAAAAGGGCATCAAGAAAGCCCAATGTCTGGAACGGTGCAGAATCCCACTTAACCTCTGCGCCTTCTTGACGCAGTTGATCTCCCCCCAATGCCCAAACCTGACCTCCTCCCCCTTTTCTCCAGACTTTGCAGAAATGAGCCCCCAGTGTATCTCCAGAAGGATCAGGAGCGATAAGGAGGAGGCGAGACGCCATCCCCCCATCTTATCCTCTGAAAGCTGAAAATCTCTTGGGGCAACGCTACCTCCCTTGAGTCTAGAATCCTCCTGATAATGGCTCAACCTCAACAGAAACGGATGGGGATGCGTTTTCTTCGGCGTCTCCTAAAGCCCTTTACGGGTGGAGTCGTCGCTCTCTTCTTTCTCTCTCAGGCTGCCAACTTAGCTTCTCTTTATGTCGTCACGCTCCTCAAGCCTCTCTTTGAGGAGGGATTGAACCCGGGGAACTCTGAGGCTGTCACGGAGTTAGCACTCAAGATGGTTCTTTGGTTCACCCTATGGGGCTTGTTGGAGTTTGGCTCCAAGTATGCTGGTGTTTGGTTGGGAGGGTCCTTGACCCAAAATCTTCGGTTAGCCCTCTTTGGAAAAGTCCTCTCTACTCCACCTCATTGGCTCCAAATCAAGGGACGCCAAGGGGATACATTAGCACGCCTCCAAGGGGATGTAGATAGGGTATCTGCCTTTTTTTCTACAGAGCTCCGGACCCTAGTAGCCCATCCCACAAAGATACTCATTGCTTTGGGCTACCTCTTTTATACGGCACCTAGATTGACTTGGATTCTCTTGATTGCTATACCTTTCATCGCCTTTGCTGTTCGGGCAGGGACATCTCGCATCAAGAGACATTTTTCGGGTGTGCGTATCCATATGAGCCATCTATTGGAGATCGCTCGCGAAACGATGGGAGCACTTGACTTACTCCATCTCTTTGGGGCTCAGGATGAGGTCGTCCAACGGTATAGCGAAGAGACAAAGGGGCTCTTGAGAAGACAGCTGGGAACAGCCCGAGCACAGGTCTTTCTCATCCCGTTGGTTCAACTGGTGACGGGGGTCGGTTTTGGCTTTCTATTGGTGATGGCTACTCAAGAAATGGAGCGGAATACAGATTTCACAATGGGGGCACTTATCGCCTATTTTTCGGTCTTGGTCACGGGCGTTCTCCAATCGCTCAAGAGATTGGGACCGATTGTGGGAAGCCTAGCTACCGCCCGTGTAGCTGGTGAACGGCTAGAACAGGTACTGAAAGCGCCCCAAGTCCAAGATGGCGGAACTCAGATTCTTCTTCCTTCGGACTGCAAGGGCAGGGTTTCCTTTCAAGGTGTCACTTTCCATTACACAAAAGGGGGAGGGGGGGTCTCGGACATCAACTTCATTGCCCCTTCGGGAACGAAGACCGCCTTAGTCGGAGCTTCTGGAGCAGGAAAAACGACTCTTTTTGCTCTACTCTCTAGGCTTCGAGAACCCTCATCGGGCGTTATTGCCATTGATAACATACCCATCTCCTCTCTAACACTTGCTTCACTTAGGTCCCTCATCGCCGTTGTGCCACAAGAAGCTATCCTCTTTTCGGCGACCGTGGCAGAAAACATCGCTTTGGGGCATCCCCAAGCCCCCATCACATCTATCGTAGATGCCGCAAGACGTGCTTTTGCCCATGAGTTTATTTCAGAATTGCCCGAAGGGTACGAAACGGTCTTGGGAACGGGAGGTTCTACACTTTCTGGTGGTCAAAGACAGCGTATTGCCTTGGCACGTGCCTTCTTACAGGACAGCCCCGTTCTTCTCTTGGACGAGGCGACGAGCCATTTAGACCCTTCCGCCAAAGAAAAGGTAGAGAGGGCGATTCAAGCCCTACAGAAAAACCGAACGGTTTTCTTGATATCCCATGACCCTCAAGGAATAAAGAATGTGGACCAAGTTCTTTTCCTCCAAGATGGAACTCTCGTTGAAAAAGGCACCCCCGAAGATCTTACAAAGGAAGGGGGCGCCTATGCAAGGTTCAAGATCTCTCCTCCTTCGTGACACCCCCTTTGGTCGTCCTTCCCGCCCGCTGGGCAAGTAAGCGGTTCCCCGGAAAGATGCTCCAAATGATTCAAGGTAAACCCCTCATCATTTGGACTCTCATAGCCACCCAGAAGTGGGAGGGGGTAGAGGTCGTTGTGGCTACAGATGATGAGCGCATTCTGCATGTCGTACAAGGTGCAGGGTACCAGGGGATGATGACCCCCTCTGATTTGCCTTCGGGAACAGATCGGGTTGCGTGGGTAGCCAGGAAAAAGAACCACGGTGGCGCTGTCGTTAATTGGCAAGGGGATGAGCCCGCTTTGGACTGGAGAGCTGCAGAAAAAGCGACAGGTCTGTTGGACCGATTTGATATCGGGACACTCTGTGCCCCCTATCAAGGGAGGATTGAGAACGAGAACCGCGTCAAGGTGCAGATGAGCGATAGGGGGGAAGCTATCGCTTTCGGTCGACGTCCTATTGCTCCCCCTCACTGGGAACATATCGGACTTTATGCGTGTCGTGCTGCCGCTCTTGAGAAATGGGTCAGCGCACCACCTACCCCCAATGAACGGCGTTTCAATCTAGAGCAGTTACGAGCTATGGAGTTGGGTCTCAGGATTGGTGTTGCCCCCATTCCAAGTGCACCTGTGGGAGTCAATGAACGCTCTGATATTGACCGTCTCCCCTCCCTAGCTAAACTCTAGTTCCTTGTCTCTGCTACTTACCCTTACCTCCTTCCGAATTGCCCCAACTGGGTAGAATCTAATCTATGCGGGTTCCAGTACTTTCTCCTTCGGTGATCGCCGTTCTTTTCACCCTTCTCTCTCTCCTCGCTGCCACGGAGCCTTCTCAAAGTGAAATCTCTTTGGAATCGGTCGCCCGAGAGATCCTCATCAGTAACCCCACCTACCAGCAAGCTCTGTTGTCTTTCCAATCGAGTAGGTCGGACTTTGAAGGAGCAACGATTCCCTATTCGCCCGTCCCTTTTCTCTCTCTTTCAACCACAGATACTGAAGGGGGACAGAGAGATGAGCGTGCCTCACTATCACTTGATTGGGATACCGTTGCTTGGGGAGACCTCTCTCTCTCTACTTCTCTTTCTCACTGTCGCGAACAACCCGCTGGACTTCCCTGTGGAGACCCCCAAGTTTATGACAGTTCTCTCTCTTTGTCTTGGTCTGTCCCCTTGGGAAGAGGCTCTTCACTCCAAATCAAACGGGCGACATTGACTCGGGCAGCGTGGACTTGGGAATCCGCCCGTATCACCGTTTTCAAGGCGAAGCAAAGTACTCTTTCACAAGCTCTTTCGGCGGTTCTCTCTTTACAGTCTGCCATTCGGCAAGAATCGATTCAGCATCGAAGGGTTGAAGAAAGTACCGAGTTCTTGCGCCAACAGGAAGTCCGTTTCAACTTGGGGTTGATTTCGGAGCCGACCCTAGCACGAACTTCGCTCCAAAGCGACCAAGCGGGTCTAGGGCTTCTCTCCGCATCAGAATCGGTAGAGGGTGCGTGGGAGAATCTCAACCGCCTTATGGGGTGGGCTATCTCCTTTCGGGGAGAGGTCAACGAGGAGGTTCTCCCGACGCCTCTGGAGGCTCCGCTCCTATCGGTCTGGATTGATGGGAGAGGAATCTTGAATGATTCTCGCTTGGCAGAGATATCCCTCCGGAGGAGTGCTCTTTCTTTGGCTGAAGCCCAAGATCGTTTGGAGTGGCCTATCACCCTGTCGGCAGGAATCGGTGGTTTGGCGTCGGGTTCGTCCTTTTCGGATGTGCTTCTTGATGGAAACCATACACCCAGCACGGCGACTCTACTCATAGAAATTCCCCTTGATAGAAGACAAGAACGAATCTCTTTAGAGAATGGAGAGCGATCCTTCGCTTCTGCGGTGCTGGAGCGAGAAGAATCGGATCGTGATATTATCCAATCCCTGACAGCGACTCACCGCCTGATTGAAAGGCGTATCCGTGAGCTGCTCCTTAGCGAGCGTGCCTTCGTCCAAGCGAGGAGTAACTTTGAGATTACTAAGAGGGGTTTCCAAGAAGGCGTTTCCTCTCTCCAAGACTATCTTGATGCGCAGGACTCCTTTGTGGAGGCAGAGACTTCTCTTTCGACCGCAAAGTCAAGTTTGGGAAATGCATGGTTATCTTGGTGGCGGTTGACAGACACCCCTATTGATGGAGAGTTAGAGAGTATGGGTTGGGAGGTAAAGGAATGAAAAAAATCAAGAAGGGGGTACACTGGATATGGCTGGGGCTAATCGTTGCCCTGTGGTATTGGGCACCTTGGGAAAAAGAGCAGGTTATAGAGACATTCCCTTCAGTCTCTGCACGACAAGGCAACCTGAAAATCACTCTTGACCTCATTGGAGAACTTGATAGCCTTCAACATGATTTCGTTACATCAACATTCCACGGTCAGATTGACTTTCTAGCATCTGAAGGTATGGTTCAAGAGAATGATCTCTTGATTCGCCTTTCAAAAGAGTCAATAGAAGAGAAACTAGAGAACGCCCAGGAAAACCTAGATACCGCCAACTACAACCTCCAGAATGCGATGGAGTCTATTGGGCTACAACGGGTTCAATCAGAGAACAATGTGGAACTGGCAGAGAGTAGGCTTGTGGATGCAGAGGCAAGCCACAATCGTCGGCAGGTTGAGGTTGAGGAGGGATTGCGCCCCGCTGTGGACTTGGAATCAACAGCATTCTCGCTCCTCCAAGCAGAGCAAGGAGTGGAAGAGAGCCGATTGTCTCTCCAGACCAAAGAGAGCCAGTGGGCACTTGAGATACGTCAAAAGGAGCTCCAAGTGGTACGGCGAGAAGAAGAAGTCTTGCGTTATGAAGAGGAGTTAGGAGCTACCGAGATCTTTGCCCATAGGGATGGATTGGTCGTCCATGTAGAGAGTTGGTATGGTTCGTGGCGAAAGCCCAAAGAAGGAGACAACATTAGCCCCAATCGATCCGTTCTTGATTTTCCGGATATCTCTACCTTCTTGGTGATGGTGAAGATCAGTGAACGAGATGTCCATAAGGTCAAGGAAGGACAACCTGTTGAGATTAGTGTAGATGCCTTGCCAGGACAGCTATTTACGGGGGTTGTCCAGTCAATCTCTCAACTCGCTACGAGTGATATGGGAACGGGGTCTATCACCTTTTCCGCTCAGGGGGAGAGCAAGGGTTTTCGTGCAGAGATTCTCCTTGACCCACCCACTTTGGCACTCTCTACGCAAGACAGCGAAGCGATCCCCACTCCTTCTTCGGATGAGAACCCTTGTGGTCTCCCACCTTTCGTTATGGAAAGAATGAAGGAGAGGGGGATGGACCCTGCAACGGCGGACTGCGATGCCCTATCTAGTGGGCGAAGAGGAGAAAGGGGGGGTGGGGGAGAGCGTTCAGAAGAATCCTCTTCACCTATAGAGGCTTCTTCAATGGGAGGAAGGATGAGAGGGGAATCTCCCAATGAGCTGGATCGTGTCTCGGGGGGGCTTCGCCCTGGGATGACTGCACTTTCCCGTATCTTGATTCAAGAAGTTGTGGATGTTGTCGTTCTTCCACGCTCTGCTGTATTTCTATTAGATGGTCAGACAGTCGGATATAAGGTGGTGAAAGAGGGGTGGATTCGTGTCGGGTTTTCTTTGGGTGCTGTAGGTCCCCAAGAAGCAGAAGTCGCCCAAGGGGCGGTGGCTGGAGAGAGGTTTCTTATCGTTTCGCCTGAGGAAGATGCCACCTCCACGGCACCAGATGGAACCGAGGCATCTTCACCGAGCCCCTCTTCTCCTATGGGAGGGGGCGGATCAAGGCGAATGCCCCGAGGTCGTCGAGACCACTAGCTCTTGGTCGCTCGCGTCGTCGGCATGGAAGGAATCCGGAAGACCTACCGGATGGGGGAGATTGATGTCCCTGTCCTGAAGGGTGTGAACCTTACGATCTCTGAGGGGGAATGGGTCGCCTTGATGGGTCCTTCAGGCTCTGGAAAAACGACCTTGATGAATCTACTAGGGCTTTTAGATACGCCTACTGAAGGAGAATACACGCTCCAAGGGCAGGAAGTCGCTACAAGGACAGATGACGAGCTTTCTCTATTGCGGAACCGACATATCGGCTTCGTATTCCAAACTTTCAACCTCCTGCCCCAACTCTCGGCATTGGGAAATGTAGCTCTTCCCTTGGGGTATGGAGGGATGAGTCCAGCCGAAGCCCACCTCAAGGCATCGGTTCAACTACAACGAGTAGGGTTGTCCGAAAGAGAGAGGCATAGACCAAACGCTCTTTCGGGAGGAGAGCAACAACGGGTGGCTGTCGCCAGAGCGTTGGCAGGAAGCCCCAGTCTTCTGTTGGCAGATGAACCCACAGGTAATCTTGATAGTAAGACGGGCGAAGAGATACTAAAGTTATTTGATGAAATCCATGGTGAGGGCACGACGATCTTGATGGTGACACATGATGAAGATGTAGCCAGAAGGGCAGAAAGAACAGTTCGCCTTCTGGATGGGAAGGTCGTCTCAGGTTGAGTCTCTTTCTCCAAGCTTGGGCTGAACTGCGACAACAGCCGTTCCGCTCTTTGCTCACAGCGTTGGGCATCGTCTTTGGGGTGGGTGCTGTGATTGCAATCTTGGCGATCTCCGAGGGGGCAAGAAGAGAAGCTCTTTCACAACTGGATCTTCTAGGTGCAGGGACGATTCGTGTGAGAGAGGCTGAGGACTCTTCATCCTCTCCCACCCAAGGGGGGGGTATGGCGACTTCAGGTGTCTATATGCGTTTTGGGGGGGGCATGGGCTTTTCTTTCTCTTCTTCAGGTGGATCAGGTGGTCCAGCTCGACCCTTAGACATGAGAGACTTGCTTGCTCTTGAAGCGCTAGAGGGTGTAGCGACGGCAGCGAGTGAACGCACCCTAGAAACGACGCTTCCTGGGCTCTTTGAAGATCTCTCTGTGACGGTAGTGGGGACGACCCCGGGGTATCTAGAAATCCAAGGCTTAGCTTTGAGGCGAGGCCGTTTTCTGAGTCATCGAGACATTGAAGAGGGGGCAAGAGTCGCTGTCGTTGGTCCTCGTGTACAGGGATTGATTTTCGGGATGGAAGAGCCCTTGGGTAGTTTGATCCGCATCAAGAACATTCCCTACGAGGTTGTAGGCGTCGTTGCACCTAAAGATTGGTCGGGTGTGACATTGGTTCAGGTAAGGGATACGGGTAAAGATATCTATGTCCCCGTGACGGCGTTGGCAGCAGGAACAGGGGAGTTCCCCGTAGGACTCGATATGATTCTCTTGCGACTGGAAGAGAACGAAAGCCCCATCGTATGGAGCGATGCGGTAAAGAGAGCGGTAGCCGTAGGGCATCCTGCGGGCGCCTTTGAGGTGATCGTTCCCGAGGCATTGCTTGCTCAGGAACAGAAACTCCAACGGATCTTTTCGGTCGTGATGGGGGTGATTGCTGGGATTAGCCTATTGGTGGGGGGTATTGGCATTATGAACATTACTCTCGCTACCGTCGTCCAGCGCACTCGTGAAATTGGGATTAGGCGGGCTTTGGGAGCAAAGAGAAGAGATATTCAATCCCAGTTCCTTGCGGAGAGTGTTCTTCTTTCGGCGTTGGGGGGATTGGTGGGGGTGGGTATCGGTGCGGGATTGGCAAAAGCGATAAGTGCGTATGCTGAATGGACCACTGTCGTTTCCCCGTGGAGCATCGGGCTCGCGTTTGGGGTTGCTGCCGCTGTAGGTATCCTCTTTGGATGGTGGCCTGCACGCCGCGCCGCACTCCTTTCGCCAGTCGAAGCTCTTCGACACGACTGATACCCCGTTTTCCCTCAAGAACGAACTTCTCCCCCATATTTGGTGTATAATGACCGTTAGTTGCTGCAGAGGAAACATTGGGACACTCTTACGGCACAAAATAAAACTATAGGAGGTTCGAAAGAACTTTATGAAGCATTTTGCTTTTTTTGCGGCTCTCGTTTTGGTTGCCGCCACAGCCCTTTCCGCCATTCCTGTCGGTGATTCCGATGTGGCAATGGGTGGAGACGTGCGTTGGCGCTACACCGACAACGACGGGCCCGCTGTCGGCGACGCCGCCGACTCCACTTTGCGCGTTCGCTTGAATAGCAGCGTCCAAATCAACGACAACTTCTCCGCCGCATGGTCTCTTTATGTCACGGGTGGCATGAATGACAATGATGGTGAGATTGGCTCAAACCTTGATGGTATACACGGCATGGAAAACGCCTACATCTCTTGGAACAACGGTTTCGGCGATGTCCATGTGGGGCGTATCCCTGCAGCGATGGCTGGTAACGACTTGCTGATTGACAGCGAGCACCACGACGGGAACTCCGGTTCTTGGGACGGTGCCTATGTTGATTTCAACGACTTCGGTGGTTGGAACCTCGACCTTTGGTACGCTGAGAATAACAACGTGGGTGCCAACAACACCGACGAAGGTACCGGCTTCGGTATCACTGTCAACTTTGACGACATGCTCGGTTACGGTCTTCACGTCGGCGTTGCCGACTTTGATGACGACTGGGTAGCCGGTGGGTACGACGCGTTTTACGCGGGTGCCAACATTGAGCTTTCTGATGTTGCAGATATCGGCATTAGCTGGATTGACGGCGACAATGGAGCCAGTGGTAACGCCATCCTCCTCGAACTTGGCTATTCTGTCAACGACGAAGTGAGCATTGGTATTGACTACGCCACAGCCGAGACCGGCTCTAACGGTCACGGTGCTGGTGGTTTTGGCGACACTGACGGCGACTTGATGGACGGCGACATGCTCCGCTTCGACCTAGGTTGGGGCAACGCATGGTCTTTCTCCTACATCACGTGGGAAACGACTGGTGCCGCTGCAGAAGACACCGTTCTTCGCGTACAGTACGAGGTCGCTCTCTAAGCGAGTCTCACACTTATTCAACGATAACCACTGGGGGGCGGGAAACCGCCCCCCTTTTTTTTGTCCTCTTTTCCTCTCATAGGATACCCCTTTGAATCGGTACCTAATTCGAATCGCTCTTTTCGGGGTTTTCAATGGAACCCTTTCTCCTCTCCTTTCTGCTTCTTCACCTGTGATATGGGATGGGGACTTACGCATCCAGGCACAACGCGTTGAAGAAGAACCTGGTCCAGGGACGGAGGACTTTCCCTTGCGAGCCCGACTTAGGGGCACTTGGCGGGGAGAAAGGGGAGGCGTGAGAGTGGAAGGAACGCTCCAAGAAACCGGTATCGGTTCTCTTTCTGGAGAGGATGCATCTCTTACTTTGGGCTATTACTGGAACGATTGGCCCCGTTTGACCTTGCGCGTAGGTCGTATACCTTCGTGGCCACTAAGTGCCGACTTCATTTTGGATTCAGGACGCTTAGATGGGAACTTTGGAGCGTTTGATGGTCTTCACCTAGAAGGGCATCGTCTCTTTGGTCCAGGCTCTAGACTCGATTTGGTTTGGGCACGCCAAACAGAGAGTCCCTC
>JACNFQ010000078.1 GCA_014384545.1 bacterium
CCAGCCCCGATGCGAAAAGGTCCTCCTTTCCAACCTCCTAATAGAGCGGCGTGCTGGGTATTTCCCAACACTTCTAGCCCCGCATCAAAGAACCAAGTTTCTGTAGAGAGACCAAATCGGAAAAGACTCTCGACGCCATCACCCGTCGCATCCCCTTCTCGCCAAACGACCCGTACTTCACCCTCCTCTTTGACTCTTGCGATCTTCGCTGCTGTTTGGGATAAACTGCTCGCGGTACTTTCTACACTCTCTACTGCCCCCGTTATTGATTCCACCAAACCTGCACTTGAAAGGGATTCTGTCACCGAACGAATATCAGACAGGATACTATGGAGTTCGCTCTCAATGCTATCAAGACGCTCTTCTAACCGAATCCCATCTGTATCCTCTCTGAGATTGTCGAGTAAGTTTGAGGCTGATAAGAGAGTGTTTTCTACTTCTGAAAGAACGCCCTCAACCTGTTGGGGTAGTTGCCCCGAAAGTGCCTGAAGGTCTTTGACCACAAGATCAAGTCCCCCAAAGAATGACTCTACACTGCCTTGGATTGAAAGGGTCGTTGAACGCAAGTCTGTTGCTAACATCTCCACTTCAGTCACTGTGCTTGTCATCTTAGGTCCCAACCCTTGGAGGAGGGTCAGGAGTTCATCAAGGATCTCATTCACACCGTCTAAGGTCGTTGTGCGAAGTTCTCTGATGACACCTTCAAGTTCTTGGACGGCATCATCCAGATTTGCGGTGGCCTCAAAGATGCCCGGAGCTTCTGAATTGGGGTCAAGAGGTTCTGAAGGAATGGAAGGATGGCACGCCTCTAGCTCGGAAGGTGGGGGGATAGAAGGATCATAGTTTCCTGAACAGGAATAGATATCAACGCTCGCCTCTCCAAGGAGACTCCCTGTTGAAATACTGTACCAACTGCGCTTACTAATTGTCTTATCTTTCCTCAACCCCAGAACGACAATCGCCCCACCTCTAGAAGGATCAAATATGACAGATTGGACAGCGCCGATGCCCACACCATTTGCTCGAACATCTGCCCCTGCTTGGAGACCCTTTACATTGCGGAAACGGACGCTAATCTGCATCCCTTTGGTGGACTCAATCTTGTGCCATGTAAACCACACGGCACTCCCCACAATGAGCGAAATCACCACAAATAGGAAGAATCCAACCTTAGCAAGATGGGCGTGGCTTGTCATTCAGTCTCCAAGGGGGATTATAGTTATCTACTTCTCGTAGGTAACCCTTCAATGAATCGATGGAACCGATCTACATCAGGGTCATCACCGAAATCGAAGGGAGGAGAAAAGAGCTTTTCAATCCCTTCCTTGTTGATGCGTGCAGAAATGGACCCTCTCTCCAAGAGAATCGCTTCGGTACATACCAACCTTATGAAGCGGATGTCGTGGCTGACAATGATCGCTAGTTTTGAGGCGTGGAGGTTGCTTCGAACCATATCGCAGATGTCGCGGGATCGTTGTGGGTCTAACCCTGTGGTCGGTTCGTCATATAGGACGATACGGGGTTTGACGACCAATGTTCGGGCCAAACCGACTCGGCGAAGCTGCCCTCCAGAAAGCTCGGTCGTGAACCGCGAAAGAAGGGCAGGGTCTTCGAGACCTACCGAAGAGAGAGCTTCTGAGATATTTTCCTCCCAAACGGACCTAGGAAACCGCAGAGAATGGAGGGCAAACTCCAAGTTGCCCCTGACATTCAGAAAGTCAAAGAGTGCGCCTTCTTGGAAGACCATGCCGATATCCCTTGAAAGGCGTCTGCGCTGTTTTACACCTTTTCGCCACAAGGACTCTTCATTGACATAGATATCACCTTGGTCGGGGCGCAGCAAACCTGCAATCACTCTAAGCAGAGTGGACTTACCGCAACCGCTCTGCCCCAAAATGCCCAAGACGCCACCCTCAATGCGCAAGGAAACTCCTTGGAGGATGGGCTCTTCGGCGTAGGCGAAATGGATATCATCAACGCGAAGCATAACTACATCCAAATCGTCATTAGGAGGTTGGCGATGAGGAGGAGATTCATGGAGCCGACCACCCCAATCTGAATCCTACGGGAGAGTTCTGCTGAGCCTTGGTAGACAGCCCACCCTTGATAGAAGCTGACCAGAGAGATAATCACTCCAAAGACAGCAGACTTGATGATCGCTTCGTACAACGTCTCCAAGTCAAAGATGCTCAGGATGGAGAGTTTCCACGTGCCAAAGGAGATGTGGATGATGTTGTTGGCAGCAACGAACGCAGTGATGTTAGCCACCACACACGCCAACACCGTCAGTGCTGGAACCATGAGGACCATCGCCCACAGACGAGGAAAGAGTAGGAACTGAATGGGGTCGGTATTGAGACTCTTGAGCGCTTCAACTTGCTCGGTTACCCGCATCGTACCGATTGTAGCGGTGATGGCGCTCCCTGTTCGTCCTGCCACCACGAGGCCTACTAAGATGGGAACAAGTTGGTCCACCAACATATGAGTGACGGCACCTCCCATCAACTCAGCCCCCACCCCAAACCGCTTGACCTGTTCGGCTAAGAGATAGGAAGAAGTGACGCCGGCAACTGTACTCGTTACGGCGACAATACCGATTGCATTCACTCCGGAATGGGAGGCAAAATCAATGATCTCTCCCCAGTAGGGTCGTAAAGGGGGCGTGAGACCTTCCCATACGGATGTGGCAAACCCCCCCAAGTTCCGGAACGCTCTTCGTCCAAAACCGGCGGTACAGCTTTCGCAAAAAGAACCGAACCGATTAAAGAAACCCATAAGGATAGATTCTAGGCTTAGTTGCTCCCCATAGATAAGTTGACAGGTCTTGCCGTGAGAACCTGGAATGTCTCCCCCAAGCCAAGGGGTGATATGAGTTCCTTGAATGCGAGTTGTTCTTGGGGGGAAAAGGACAACTCTTCCCATAGGGGCTCCACTTGGTCCAAGAGCCAAAGAGTCAGCGTCTGGACCTCGGTTGTCCACCCTCCCTTTTCCAAGAGGGATTGAATCCTTTTCCAAGAAACTGTCGCTGTCCAATCTGTATACCCTGGCTTAGAGAAGGGGGGAACCTGCTGGTGGCCCCTAAAACCGCGCAACGAATCCCGCCACCCAGTGGGAGCACCGTAATCCACAAAGAGGATACGACCTTGGGGAACACAACGAGTCCATGTCGTGAGCAAGCTCTCAAGTGAGGGTCGTATTTCCAAAATCCCCTCACCGGGTGGAACCGAATGAAAGAGAGAACTTCCCTCTTCATCGGTGGGAAGCCATTGTGGTTCCCAAGAACTATCAAAGACCCAGTATTCTTCTTCAATACACTCACTCTTTCGGAATCGGCGTATCGGAAGAGCATCCAAGAGTTCCACGCCCAAGAGTGTCCCCCCCCTAAGTGGAGAGATAGGAGATTCTGGGCTCTCCTGAATCCATGGGGCGCCTGGGGGGGGACGTGAATAATCAACGACACGATAGAGTAGTTGAGGTTGGTGGGTGAGGATCGCTTTTGCCAGTTTTCCGTTCCCTCCCCCCACTTCTATTACGCCCGGAGAATGAGCAAGCGACAGGGCAAGAACACGACCCAAGACCCCCCCCAAATGGACGGGGGTGTGGAAGTCGCCATCAGCCCCCGGCTCTCTGCGGTCGTTTCGATAGTATCCTCTTTTTGGATCGTAAAGTGCAGCCTCAATCCATAGGTCCGTGCGTATCGGTTGGGAGGGGGCTGAGGCGGGCCAATAAGGAGGGTAGTCAGCGTCGGACACCTCACTATTCTAGCAAAAAGGGGGAGATCCCTTTGACCGGAGGGAGGTAGGACCTCGTATTCTTCGGTGTGGGGTTTGGTCCTATGAGCAAAACCCCAAAGATTGGGCCCATGAAGGGGTCGTTATTACTATAATCCACCTTGGGTAACCAGCGATGAAGGATGACGATGCACAGAAGAGGATTCGGCACTTGGCGAAGCTCGCTAATCTGACCCTTACAGAAGAAGAAGTGCTTCTCTTTTCGCGCGAACTCCCTGCCCTACTTAGCCAGATGGAAGGGGTCAAGAGGGCGAAGCCTGCTTCTGGAAAACCTCTAGCTCTGCCCACATCTGGTGCCGAGGACCACCCTGAGGCTTCTCTCCCCCTAGAAAGACTCCTTATTCTGGCAGGAGCGACAAGGGAGGGGTTCATCTTGGGGCCACCAGTAGATGGGCGATAAGAATCTAGAGTCGGGAGAAGAGATTCTCGCCCGATGTCGTAGGGCACTTGGAGAGGCGGGTTCAGTTGAAGAGATCTTGGCAGTCAAGTCTCAGTTTCTGGGCAAGAAAGGTCCCTTGCGCGACCTTTTCCAATCCTTGGGAAAGTTGGGATTGGAAGAAAAGCGGCAAAAAGGGGCGAAGATTGGGCTCTTGAAAGAAGGTCTAGAAGCGTTGGTTGCACAAGCACTCTTGGATGCCAAGGGTGACCTCTCTTCGGTCAGAGCACAGCTGCTTGCCCGAGAAGCTTACCTCCCTCCTATACCTCCACCCCATGGGAGACTTCATCCCTTGGAACGAGTTCAGAGAGAAGCTCTATCCCTCTTTTCTTCAATGGGGTTTGATGTGGTGGATGGACCCGAGATTGAGACCGAAGAGAACAACTTCAGCGCCTTGAACATCCCAGAAGGACATCCCGCACGAGACGACCATGATTCGTTCTGGCTAACGGATGGCATGTTGTTGCGTACGCACACTTCCCCAGTTCAAGTGCGTGTTATGAGAGAGAGGTCTCCTCCTTTCCGCATCGTGGCACCGGGTCGGGTTTATCGGAGAGAGAATGATGACCGGACCCATGCGAGTGTCTTTCACCAAATAGAGGGGCTTCTTATTGACAAGGAGGTTCGTTTCTCCGACCTAAAAGGTGTTTTGGCTTCGTTTTGCCGTTCCTTTTTTGGGGTGTCAGAAATCCGTTTCCGCCCCGACTACTTTCCCTTTACCGAACCGAGTGCGGAGGTCGCTGTTCTCTTGGATGGCGAGTGGATCGAGTTAGCTGGTGCAGGGATGGTTCACCCTAAGGTGCTTGAGGGTGTTGGTCTAGATGCCCAAGTCTGGAAAGGTCTTGCATTTGGGTTCGGTATTGACAGGTTGGCGATGGTGAAGCATGGTATCAAGGATCTTCGCCTCTTTCTTGATGGAGGTGCACGATTCCTACGACCCTTCTCATGACCCCCCGGATGATTTCTGGTGATCCCTTAAAGGGGAGAGGTGAAATCACCAGAAGGGCTGAAAGAGGGGCGATGGATTGTGCTGTAAAGGCACTCCACCTCACCCTACCGGGGAAGACGATTTGGGTAAGAGGAACGAATGGGAAGAGTTCCACGGCAACTTATTTGGCACGCTATTTGTCTAGAGAGAAAAAGACACTCCTCTACACGTCACCCCATCTCCTTTCACCAGTTGAAAGGATTCAAGTCAATGGGATTCCCATACCCCTTGAAGCGTTGGAAGGTCTAGAGAGGAGATTGGTGGAAAAGGAGGAGCGGGGCATAATCCCCCGGCTGACTTGGTTTGAGGCGATGACGATTCATGCCGCCACTTGGGCGTGCCAACAAGACGTCTCCTACTCTGTATGGGAAGCGGGATTGGGAGGGCCCCTTGATGCGACGTCTTCTTTTCCAGCAGACCTTTCTCTTCTAACGCCCATCGGTATTGATCACACCCTAGAGTTGGGAGAGACCCTAGCCCAGATTGCGCACTCCAAAAGCGCTGATTTAGAGGGCATACCAACCCTTTCGGGATGGCAACCTCCCGAAGTCCTCTCTACGCTCACCGATGTGGCTTGGGCGCCTGAGGTTCGTAGTTCACCTAGGTTGTTCACACCACAGGAGAGGAATCTTGCCCTTGCACGGTTTGCTGCTCGCACTTTGGGGGTCAGGGATCTCTCTCCGCCACCACGGGGCGTCTTGGGGCGGTTCCAATTGATCCGAGATCATCCTCCCCTATTGCTAGATGGTGCGCATAATGGAGAAGGGATCGAACTCTTAGCAGATGCCTTCTTATCCCAATATCGCTCTCCCGACCGTCTCTTGGTGGGGATGGGGAAGGGGAGATTGACACCTGCTGTTTTGGCAGCTCTCCACCGATTGCAACCCAAGGAGGTGGGTTGGTGTGATTTGCCTTATCCTTGGACTTCTGCCAGCGCCACTCCCTTGAACACCGATTGGTGCGGGGAACTTCCAGAAGCACTGAATTGGCTCATGGATGCCCAAGGACCCTCACTTGCGACAGGCTCTCTCTACCTAATAGGTGGCTTACTTCGCGCCTTGGAAGGGCACTCAAATGCGAAAGGCTAGAAAGCGTAGAAGGAGACACCCTAGAGCTCGCAAGAGCTTGGGCTTTAGACGATTCTTGCCCGCTATCGCTGTCTTACTTTTTGCAACGGGTGGGGTTTTTCTCTTGAGGAACGCCTACATCACCTCACCATCTTCGCCAAGTGTGTCTACCCTAGACCAATCGCTGACGATTAAGGTCGGTTCATTCACCGACGAAGCTGCTCTAGAGAGTTTCTTGTCTGATTTTCTTCCTTGGGCACACGGGCAGGACCAAGTGGGAGTTTGGGGAGGAGGCGGCGCTTCTGTCCAGATACATTCAAGAGAAGATTCGCCAGAGGTTTTCGTCATAGAATGGGGACCCCACAAACGAGAGGCCGTGACACGATTCTTGGAACAGATAAGGGAGAAGTGGGGGTTAGGAGCAGAAGTCTTTTGAACTGGAAAGAGCATTTGGAATTGGTTGCCTCATTGGGGAAGGCGTTTGAAGAGAAGGTGTTCTCTGCCGAAGAGGTACTGATTGAAGGTGCTCAAAGGGGAAGGATGTTGCTAACCTGTGGAAATGGAGGCAGTGCGGCTCAGGCAGACCATTTTGTGGCGGAATGGGTAGGTCGATTCGCCATAGACCGCCCTCCATTGCGTGCCGTTTCTCTACCAGGAGGAAATGCGACAACGACTGCATTAGCAAATGATTTTGGATACGCTTCTGTTTTTTCTAGGGGGGTGGAGGCATTCGGTCGTGCGGGGGATATGTTGGTTGCCCTTTCTACCAGTGGGAAAAGCGCCAATGTGCACTCCGCTCTCCACGAGGGGGCAAAGCGTGGATTGACTACGATTGCTTTGACAGGCGAGGAAGGACTCAGCGAGGGAGTCGTTGACCACTTGATCGATGTGCCATCAGACCAAACTCCTTTGATTCAAGAAGTCCACTTGATGGTCATTCATCGCTGGGCATCTGCTGTGGAGAAGGCACTCTTTTGACCGACCTTTCTGTTCTTTGGAGTCGCCTCCCAAAAGATAAGTTGGATGAGATGGATTTGGCGTGTGATTTGGCGATGGGAGAGCCAGATGGAGAGTGGTTTGATGTCGTTCTCCATCATGTTGCTGGTACTGGGGGGAAACGGGTTCGTCCTCGTTTCTTCTTGGCTCTATTAGATCTCTTCGGAGCCCCCCTAGACGAGCGTGCTATTCGTGTTGGTTCTCTCGTTGAACTTCTCCATCAGGTTAGTTTGCTCCACGACGATGTGGTAGATGATGCTCCTAGAAGACGATCCAAAGAGAGTGTAAATCAAGGCTGGGGGCCCAAAACGGCGATTCTCCTAGGTGATTTCATTATGGCTAGGATTCTTGAGAGGTTGGCCGAGTTTGCGAGTACGGAGATTATGTGTGATTACGCCAAATCCTCTTGTGCCTTGGCTAGGGGTATGCTTTTGGAGCACGAAGCCCGTTTTGATATCTCTGTCACGGATTCTTTGTTGGCTCGGATTGCTCGGGAGAAAACGGGCTCACTTTTCCGTCTTTCTGCCGTATTAGCAGGTCGATTGGCTGAAGTCAGTGATGAAAAGAGAGAGCTTTTGAGCAAAGCGGGTGAGGCTCTGGGTGAGAGTTTTCAGTTGGTGGATGACTGTTTAGATTGGACAGACGGAAAAGAGATGGGAAAGCCGACAGGACATGACCTGCTTGAGGGGTTTGTGACGCGTCCCGTGTTGAGCTTAGCTCGTATTGAGTCGCTTCCGGGCCCCCTACCTTCTCGACATGACCCCTTTGCCTTTCGGTGTTGGGCAGAAGAGAGTTTGCCCTTGATCCAAGAGCGATTGATAGAAACGGGTGCTTTGGCCAAAGCCAACAGCCATGCTACTCGCCTACTAGAGGGTGCTTTTGACAACTTGCAAGCCGCATTGCCTGGGGGTGGAAAAGGCGTCGTTGAGGGATGGATGGGTGCTTTCTTGAGTCGGGTCAAGTAAGGGATTACGTTGAGTAAAATACCTCTATGATTGTTCAGGCATCACCCCGTGAGGTCATCATCGCCTCTTTGAACTCTTTTGCCAACTGCAACTTGTCCTATTGGCACTATGCAGAGCCTACCCAGTTCATCCGGTATTGGGTCGGGTATAGAGAAAAGGCTGAGTTTTTGCTGTCACAAATGGCAGATGGCGATGAATTTGAGGAGCTTTCAGCCCGAGTAGCAGAGGCCGATCATGTGGTGCTTACACGCCGACTTGGAGGGCTTCGTGCCCAAGACTTTACCTCCTTGCCTCGTGATGATGTCCCTTTTGAGCGGTGGTGGTGGTATGTGGACCTCATTCATGAAGGTTTTCTTGAGCCCCAGAAGGGATTTGTCGATACACCTCCCCCTTCGGTCTCTGCTCTCTTCGGGTTTGGGGTGGTCGTAGAAGAGGAAGCGAAGGAAGAGATTGACGTCTCTAACTTAGAGATTAGTCGTGTTTGGATAGAGAAGGGGTGTATCGTTTGTAACGCCTGCGAAGAAGTCGCACCAGAAGTCTTTGATGTTCAAGAAGAGAGCTGTATCATCGTTCCCGATGCGTCCTTTGAAGGTGTTTCAGATATCCTTGATGCTGCAGACGCCTGTCCTGTTGAAGTCATCAAGTGGGAGGTAGCCTGAGGATTCGTTTTCCTCAGGCACCCTAGCCTGTCGGCTTATGCGTGTTGCTGTACGAATAAACCCTAGAGACGAACGCGTGGTTGCGCCTCTTCGCGTGGTGGTGGACCTGATTCGGGCACAAGGGATAGACCCCATTCTCTTAGATGAAGATGCTGCCGAAAAAGGGATGTATGTTCGCAAGGACAAATACATTGACCATGAGCTTGACTTGATGGTCGTTTTGGGGGGAGATGGTACTTTATTGACAGCGGGGCGAATGGCTCTTGTCGGGGAGGTTCCTCTCCTTGGAATAGGTACGGGGCGATTCGGTTTCTTGGCACAATCGGACCTTGAGCGGTTTGAGAGTGATTTCAAGGCGTGGATGGCGGGGCAGTTTCGGGTAGAAGAGCGTACGGTCGTTGAAGCGTCCGTGGGTGATCGGCATTACGTCGCCATCAATGATTTTGTATTGGGTGATGCGGGCTTTGCGACGCTCTCTCCTTTGGAGGTTCATGTGGGTGAATCAGCCCCCTTTTCGCTCCAGGGCGACGGGTTGATTATTGCCAGCCCAACGGGTTCAACTGCTTATAACTTGTCCGCGGGTGGACCGATTGTGGACCCTTCCATTCCTTCGATTCTCCTTACCCCCATCTGTCCCCATCGTTTGGGCGTGCGGCCCTTGGCGATTTCACCCACAGAGAGAGTGGGGGTCGTTCTAAGAGGGGAAAGCCCCAACCAGTGGTTGACGGTAGATGGGCAGTTTGGAGAGCGGATAGGTCCCAATCAGCCGATTCAATTCTCTGTTCCCCATGAGAGGATGCGTCTCGTTCGCATTGAGGGGTCACCACCCTTCTTTGAAGTACTCCGAGAGAAATTCCATTGGGGACGGTGAGGTTCCTTCTCACCCTCCTCGTTGCGGGGGCTGGGTCTTGGTTGGAAAGGGGGGAGGTCTTGAGTTACAGGGTAGAGTTGAGGCGCTCCTTTCTACAGGGAGATGTCTTAGTAGAAAATGAAGGAGCCTTG
>JACNFQ010000034.1 GCA_014384545.1 bacterium
CCCCTCAAAGAGCATGGCGGGGAACGGTAAGTGGTGTCCTCGTCGCTAGTGATGCCCTCCATCCAGCCGCATTACTTAGGAACATCAGACCCTTTTTGGCAAAGGAAGCCTCTGTAGTCCTTGCTCGCCCTGATCGCTCTGGCGTCGACCCGGCATTCTTCCTCTCAGACCGACCCTCAAGGGATGCTCTTGAACGAGGTATTTCCTTCCATTCAGGAGGTCATCTTCCCGAAGACCTTGCCCATTTCTTGGGTCATTTAGCGGTTTTGGTTGCCCATGATACAGCTCGTCTACCTGGTTTTACGTTAGGCACGGATGCCCTTGTATCCACTTTGGGTCTGCCGTCATCCCAAGGTGAAGATGTGCTCTCTCGATTGGAAGAGAGAGGGTGGGTGCGTTCTGTTCGCCTCCATCACCTCCTTTCAGCATCACCAACAGGTCGCCTTGAAGTTTTAGGTGGTCCCAATCTCCAAGCTGAAGTGTCACGTCTTTGTGTCCCTGTGGGTTGTACGTCGGCAAAGCGTATTCGCCTCAATTGCGAAGGTCGCGTTCTTCGCGAATTGGATGCATTCCAGGCAGCTACTTTTCTCCACCATGGGAAAGAGATGCGTTGGGGAGATACTGTTTACCGTGTAACGGGACATCTCTCCCCTGCTCGTTCTGGCAATCTTGAGGTTGCGAGAGGTTATCGTGCTGAGACAGATACCACGGGTGGCGACTTGGGGCTGAATGTCACTCCTCTTATTGAATTGTCGGGTACAAAGTCTCTCCAAAGTGGTCCACCGATCCTTCCCTTTCCTGATTCCCTTGAAGAAGGTCTGTCTGAAGAAGGTGAATCACTCCTCTTCTTACCCCTATTGGAAGGTGGTGTCGTCGCATTGCCTTCACTCGATGCATCTTGGCTTTCTGCCCTTGCTGATTATGCAGGTGAAGTTTTCTTGGGTGATCTATCCCAGATGAGGAGATGGGTGGGGAAGAACCGCCGTGGACAGTTGGCACTCGTTCCGTTATCAGGCTCTATCACCGTGACGATTAAGGGGCACCGTTATAGACAAGCACGCTCCTCCGAAAGAGGCGAGCGCCAACTTCCCCAACCCTTAACGTTCGAACGCGTTGGTCCCTTTACTGCACTCTGCAGCACATTGCCAACTGAAGCCAAGGCGGCGCTCTTCCTTGCTGCCAAGACTTTGCTACCCATTCAGTTTGAAGGGTTAAGGGATGTCCTCCTCTTCCATCACCACTCGTTAAAGGGGTTGAGTTGGCTGGAGCGAACATGAACGTCGCAACCCTCATTCTTGCTCTACTTGCTAGGCTTGTTCTTCCCCTGCCCTCGGATGGGATCGAAGTCCATCTTTCCGTGGGTGGTTTCCCTCTAGAAGGGATCGAGGTATTTTGGGAGGGAACCGATAGCGAAGGTTTATTGGGTAAGTCCAATGCTGAAGGGTGGTTGGGATCTGGTCCACTCTCGCCTCAAAGGGGTCATCTCACTGCCGTTTGGGGCGAACAGCGCCTCGAGAAAGAGGTCGTTCTTCTTGCGGGAAAGGTAACATCCGTAGAGTTTGTCTTTGATTCAGAATCTCTCTTGGAAGTCGTCGTCCGTGGGTCTGGAGATCTACTTCCTCAGGCATATCTTCGTCTCGCACTCGCTGACGCTCAGTTTCTAGAAGGGACAACTTCGACCAACGGGGTGGTTCAATTCATAACGCCCCCCGGTGAATATGTCCTAACGATTCACCATCCTGACTATGAAGAGCAGCGGGTAGAAATCACCCTTGGTTTCGGTACAAAGATCATTGAAGTTTGGATGTCGTCTTTACCCCTTTCCTCCTCTTTGGCTTCCCGCTTGCAGACCCTTCAAGGAAGGGGGTTGGAGGTCATCATTCTCTTTGATGCGACCCGCAGTATGGATGACTTGTTAGAAGGGACGCGGGCAGCGATTCTTGATATCGCCGCTGTCCTTGAGTCACTTGTGCCCGGCACGAAAATGGGTATTGGAGCTTATCGCGCTCCTCAAAGTGCCTACACCGTTCACCCCAAGAGCAGAGACCTTCGCCTCCTCGATAAAGCAGGAGCGACCGATATTCTGCGGTTTCTTCGATCGGTTCGAGCTGACGAGGGAGGTAACGAATCGGTTTTGAAGGCTTTGGAATGGTCACTGGACAGCCGAAGGGGGTGGGGCGAGGACACGATGAAGGTCGTTATCCTGATGGGGGACGCAAAACAGAAGGAGAAAAGTGTGAGGCAAATCGTTCAGACATTCATCCAATATGCTGAGCTCTTGGGGGGTGTCTCGTTCCACGCGATGGGAGCGAATTCTCTTGCTTCGGGTGAAGACATCGGGGAAGAGAGTGAAGGGCAATTCCGAGCACTCGCAACCGCCCTAGAAGGCACCTATCTCCCCTTACCCCTCGATCCTTCTAGGACTGAAGGAACTCTCCTCTTGTTGCGCTCATTGGTTGGCTTTGCTATCGGTCCGGAACATCAAGAGGAACTGAATCGTCTCTTGACGGCCGAATCTCTTGAGAGGATTAGGAGAGATAGGGGCTGGTGATTCTCTCCTTCTTTGCAGCCCTTACCCTATGGGGTGGAGGAGGTCCAGTGGTCCGTTCAGATCCCTGTCCTTCGGTTGCCCTTGATATCTTCCTCTTGGTTGATGTTTCGGGTTCTATGGGGGGAACTTGGAACACCTTAGCAAATGCGTTGGATCGGTTTTCAGCTGATTTGGGCCCCGATGACAACTTGACATTAGCCACCTTTTCCTTTGAAGGGAATTACCATCTTGTCCAACAAGTTCCAGGCAATCAAGCCTCTTCCATCGTTGCGCATCTAAAGCAGTTGCAAGTTGATCCCAAGGTGGGTACCGACATTCTGGGCGCATTACGAGAAGCAGGCGCCACTTTAGGGGCAAGAACACACTCTTTTTCGGGAGGTAATGCTCGCGTTCCCATCCTTCTCGTTTTGACGGATGGACAAGATACAAACCCAGAAATCAATCGTGTACTGGTGGAGACAGGCGTTGAGTTGTCAACCCACCAAACTGATGGGAACGAAGGGTTTAGCGGGGTCGTCCTTTACCAACCAACGGAAGCGACCTTTAGGGCGTGGGGAGATCTGTATGGAGCTGCTTTGGTGAATGACAAGGGTGAATATCCCCTTACCCTGTTTGCCCTCTTCGAGCACCCCATTATTGATGCCTCGGGTCGCCCCATTCCAGGAACCAATGATGTGCGTGGTCTCTATGACGAAGTCTCCCGGTTGCAGCCCGAACTCAATCTCCAAACGATCGATCTTCAGAGGGGGATGACGCTTCCCATTGGCGTCATATGTGCTGTACCCTCCGTCTTAGACTTTGGGAACATCACAGGCAACCTCAGCGAACCCACAGAATTGCGCTTTGTGGTAAGAGGGCGTTCGGGTGCCATTCGCTTACCTTCACCCAGCGAGATTCGGATTCAATTGATGCCAGATCCCGAAATCGTAAGGAATGGGGCGGGCGTCATTCTAGAGACGTCGGGCGGGAACGATGGCTCGCTATCATTGAGTCTTCGCTTGATGAATCCAGACAACTTGACACCAGATATCTATGATGGTGGCATGGCGACCCTTGCCCTACCAGACCGAGAAGGAGAGATTATCTTCCTCATTCCCGACCGCATCCCCTACCGGTTTCGGACGGACCTGACACCTTCGATTTGCCAGATGGAGAGTTTGGGCTCTTTCCAGGTTGAGAGGGGAGGAGCGATTGCAACGGGTCCATGGAGAGAAAGTAGTACCGTGATAGTAAGTTGTGAGGAAGCAGCGGGGAGTGAAGGGCTTTCGGTAAGGGCAGGGGGAATCCCTCCCCATGTCTCACTCGTCTTTGAAGATGGTTTCGGACAGGAGGTTGCCCGACTTGATGCCGATCGCCCGGAGGGACGGATTCCATCCTTAGGAGAGATTTCTGCCCACTTAGATTGGGGAAGGAGGGTGCGGTTTAGGGGTGAGATTTCACTCAGTTTTGTCTCTCCACGATCTAATGTGCAGTTCCATGTAAAAGGACCTGGTCTAGAGATTGACCGTAAAGGGGCAATCCTGACTTGGCAAGTGGTGAACATTCCCCCCTTGCCGTGGTGGGTTTTTGCCCTCATCGCTTTGGCAATAGTGCTTCTTCTTCTCTCTCTTCGAGCGACTTTTTCTCCCCGAGCCAAGATTCTATTTTCTGGGGGGCTAGTGGGTCGACCCAGTCGTGTATCGATCCACCCCCTTCTTTTTGGTTCGGCAACCTGTTCGTTAGTAAAGAAAAGTGATGGATCGGGAGCGATAAAGCGGTGGGGGTCTCGAGGTCACATCGGTCGACTCGTAGCAACGAGGCAGGGTATCACCCTTATTTCCAAGAAAGGAGGGAGTCGCCATCCGGGGCGTCCTATCAAACCACGAAGTGGTGTCCCCTTGGTTGAGGGGACACAATACCGTATTGAAGATCTCTCTTTTTCCTATGAATCGGGGAAGAGGAGGAGAAGAAAGAAGAGGCAGAGATGAGCGAAAAACTCCCACCTGCATCTCCCAAGAAAGGTGATGCAGAGCCCCCCCATGAACGACTTTCTCTCTTGGAGCGTGAAGGTTTAATGGAGAGGATTGCTACATTGGAAAAGGACATTGAAACGCGGGATCAGCGGATTGAAAAGCTAGAACGAACGAGGCGTTCGGACCAATTGGGTGACCACGCATGGTGGATCATTCCGGCGGGGTTTGTGCTCATCGTTCTTCTTGTGGTCGCTCTCTTCATCCAGAAACCACCCTGGGCATAAGAGGGATAGGGGTAAAGCAGGAAGAATCTGTTTGGGATGCTCTGACCTCAACAGATGTCAATCTCCCTCTGGAAATACAGATTAGATGCCGCTCTTGTGGAGCAACGAGTAAAGAACAGCACTGGCACACAACGCCACATTGATACTATTCGTAATACCTCTTACAGGGAGCTCAACGATATGGGATGCCGCAGCCAAGACTCCATCTTCTACGCCCCGTCTTTCGTGTCCGAAGACGGCTAGGAGAGGGAAGGGGGGGGTGTGGAGAGGCCATGGAGAAGCGTCTTCGGTCTGTTCATACGCCACGACAGAAAGTTCTAGACGCCTAGATTCATCAAGTGCTTCTGATGTGGAGGGGAAAAACCGCCAAGGCACCGTTTCTAACGAACCCCCTACCGCGGTTTTTTCAATCTGGTTGGTGGCGTGGATTGAGATGCCTGGATAGGGCGTAATGCCCGAAAGCCAAAGAGCTTTCACATTGATACAATCACAAAGTCGGAAGACAAGACCCACATTCTTTGCGCTCCTGACATTATCCAACAGAACCGTTACGGGCAACCGACTCTCTTCTCTCTCTTCGGGTAAAGGTCTTGATGCAATGAGGGCTGCCGTAGTGCGCCGCTTGAAGGGGTCTCTAGAAATCAGACCGTTACCGCAAGCATGCGATCAATCGCTGCTCTCGCCTTTGAGCGTGTCGGTTCTGGAACCGAGACAACGGGAGCTCCTGCTTCAAGAACCTTCAAGACTTTCGGGAGGGTGACCATCTTCATAAACTGACAGACCATCTCTTCAGAAGCTGGAATGAAAACCTTATGGGGGGCGGATTTTTTCAAAGGATGAAGGATGCCCGTTTCGGTCGCCACGATGAACTTTGTTCCGTCGCTCTCTTTGACATGCCGCACCATGCCCCCCGTTGAAGCGACAATCGGAGAAGAAGGGAGTTCTCCGACAGAATCAAGGTAGAGGCATTGTGTGGAACAACCACATTCAGGATGAATCAGAAACTCTGCTTTTGTATGTTCCACCATCAGAGATTTGATGCGGTCGGGTGGAAGGGTCGCATGGACATGGCACTCTCCAGGCCATATCTCCATTTTTCGCCCCGTAACCTCTTCTACCCACGCTCCCAAGAACATATCAGGCAAGAAGAGGATCTCTCTATCATGGGGCAGAGAAGAGACAATCTGGGCAGCATTGGCAGATGTGCAGCAGATATCGGATTCCGCCTTGACATCTGCACTTGTATTGACATATGCTACGACCAATGCATCGGGGTGTTTCGCCTTCCAATCGCGTAATGCTGGAGCTGTAATCATGTCCGCAAGGGAGCATCCAGCCCGCCGATCCGGAATCAAAACCGTTTGGTCAGCCCGCGTCAGAATCTCTGCCGTCTCTGCCATGAAGTGGACAGCACAGAAGAGAATCAAGGGGTGGTCTGAAAGGGCAGCTTGCCTTGACAACCCCAAGGAATCTCCTACATAGTCAGCGATATCCTGAATCTCAGGACGGACATAGTTATGAGCCAAAATCAAGATGTCCTTCTCTTTCTGGAGCTGCTTGATGCGCTCGACCATGGCACGAGGGCTGGTCATAGGTGGGGACATTCTACCAAGAATCTACCATCCCCCCCTAGGATAACGTGTATGGAGATTCTTGCTCAATGCACGGTGCCCTAAGAGTCATCCTTGTCGTCTTGGGAAGTGGGGCATGGTTGGTCACACCTCTCCCTTTGATTCCTGCTATGGAAGCTCTCTTAGCTCTTGTCCTCTGGGCTTGGCTTGCTGCAGGTCGCCCTTTCGGATGGATTCCCCCTCTATTTGCACTGGTGATTTGGGCACTCACTGCGTGGGTAGAACACTTGGTTAGGAAGGGGTCATTAGAACGCGCTGGTGCCCGAAAAGGGAGCGCCGTCGTTGCCTTGCTGGGTGCGATTGTGGGGGTGATGGTATGGGGACCTTGGGGGTTGCCACTAGGTGTCTTTGTGGGAGCTTTTCTTTGGGAGATGTGGGGAGGTGGTGATGGGAAGAAGAGTTTGGCTTCTGGCAAAGCTGCCCTACTAGGCGTATTAGCGAGTGGAGCAGGACGATTTGCTATGGGGGCTCTTCTCTTGGGTGAAATCATCCTCTTAGTAATCCTGTGAGGATCAGCAAAGAGTTTATTGAAGGGGACCGGTTGTTGTCGTTGATGGGCGAACCGAATCGCTTCAAGATTCTTTCGCTCCTCCACAAAGAGCTCGTTCTTTGTGTCTCTGATGTGGCAAAGAGAGTTGACCTGTCCGTTGCCAATACGAGCCACCATTTGCAGGTGATGGAAGAAGAGGGTTTGGTTTCGTGTGAGCCTGATGGCAGGTGTCGCCTTTACAGGATTGTCCATCCCTTGGTAGGAGATATTCTCCAAAGGGCAACGACTCCCTCCCGTCTCCATCTCCCCGACACGTTTCCAAAGGGTGGCGGTTCTATCCCGTCGCCGTATCGGGGGAGGGATGGAACCTAATCAGGATGTGCTAGAGAAAGGCTCTATCTGAAAAGAGAGGTCAATCGGTGGTGCCGAAGAGGTAAGTGCTCCTGACGAAATGCCATCAGGACCCAGAGCAGCCCATCGACGGAGGGACGCCCGTTGCACCCCTCCAGAGAGTTCCACATACACACCTTTCTCTTGGGCAAGTCGAATCCCTTCAGCCAAGTTCTCCTCGTCCCAGTCATCAAGCATGACCCGTTTGATCTCCAAATCCAACGCTTCAATCAGTTCCTCCACCGTTTCTACTTCCACTTCGATATCGACACCAGGATGAACTTCCCTAATCGCCCAAACAGCGGCTGTTATTCCCCCGACAAGACGGTGGTGGTTTTCCTTGAGCAAGACCATTTCTCCCAAGTCGTTTCGGTGGTTGACACCCCCCCCAGCTAGGACGGCGTCCTTGTCCAACCAGCGCAATCCAGGAGCTGTCTTTCTCGTATCAAGCAACTCCACACTTGGATCGTTCATCTCTTCCACCCATTGAGCCGTGCGGGTGGCGATCCCACACGCTCGCCCAAGTAGGTTCATCGCTACGCGTTCCCCTGAAAGCAACGCAGGAGCTAAGGCAATGACTTCCAATACAGTATCCCCACACTGAAAAGCATCTCCCTCACCAAGCCCTCCAGCTTGGACAGAACGGTCTAGGAGCGAGAATACTTGGGTGGCCCCACGCATTCCACTCGCGCGCCCTCCCTCCTTTGCCACCACACGCCCCCGTGCCTTCTCCTCCAGCCCCAAAGGCTGAGTCGTGATGTCACCAAAAGCACCATCCTCAGCTAGGAATGTCGCCAGCAATGCTTGGAGATTCGGTTTCAGAACTTGACCCCCTCATCAACCCGTGCTTTGACCTCTTCTAAAAAGGGAGCCAAATAGGGGCGGTCTAGACTGGGGTGGGGTAAGGTCAAATGGGGCATACAATGAACGAGATCATCAAAGAGTAAGATGTCAATGTCCAAGGTGCGGGCTCCCTTTTCTTCTTCCTCCTTATCTCTTCGACCCGCCTGCCACTCCGTTTCACGAATAAGGTCCAACAGAGCCAGAACGGGTTGTGCAGTCCTAATCTGAATCACTTGATTTAGGTAGTATGGTTGCTCTTTCACGGGGCCCCAAGGTGGGGTCTCTAAGACCGCACTTTCCCAAACAACAGTGCATCTAGGCCAATTCGAAATCGTCACCAACGCTCCTTGGAGAGAATCTAAGCGATCCCCTAAATTCGCCCCGAGGCCTAGGAAAGCGTTGTGTATAGGGGGAAGGATTGACATAGACTCTTGACTTCCTTTAGGGTGTTCTCTCCAGAGCCTTGGAGTGCATCAGAAATAAAGCGAGCAATCTGCTCCATCTCTTTCTCACCCATGCCCCTGCTCGTCACCGCAGCAGTCCCTAACCGAATTCCACTCGTCACAAAGGGGCTTTCTGGATCATAGGGTATGGTGTTTTTGTTGACTGTAATGCCGACATCTCCCAGTTGAGCTTCTGCCACTTTGCCCGTCAGCCCCCAAGGACGAAGATCACAAGAAAAGAGATGGTTGTCCGTGCCTCCAGAAACGATGTCCAATCCCTCTCTTTCTAGATGATACGCGAGTCGTTGAGCATTCAGAATGACTTGGTCAATATAGGAAGAGAACTCGGGCTTCATAGCTAAATGGAAAGCGACACCCTTTCCTGCAATCACATGCATCAAGGGGCCACCTTGAAGCCCAGGAAAAAGTGCCTTATCAATCCGCCTAGCAACATCCTCATTATCAGAAAGAATCAGCCCCCCTCTGGGTCCTCGCAGTGTCTTGTGGGTTGTCGATGTGGCGACATCACAGTGGGGAAAGGGAGAGGGATGGCGTCCTGTCGCCACCAAACCTGCAATATGGGCAATATCAGCCAAGAGGAAAGCACCTACATCCTTAGCGATTCGCCCAAACGCTTCAAAATCTACGATTCGACTGTAGTTGCTATACCCACAAACAATAAGGTCCGGAGATTCTTCATGAGCAATCCTAGCGACACGATCCATATCTAGAATGCCACTCTCTCTTTCAACCTGATAATTGCTGATTTCGTAAAGTTGTCCCACCAATGAAACGGGGTGCCCATGGGAGAGATGCCCCCCATGGGGCAAAGCCATACTTAGGATTCGATCTCCAGGATTAATCAGAGCCGAATAGACAGCTTGATTTGCTTGGGTTCCTGAATGAGGCTGAACATTAGCAAAACGACACTCAAATAGAGAACACGCTCTCTCAATGGACAACCGCTCTGCTTGATCCACCACATCACACCCACCATAGTA
>JACNFQ010000031.1 GCA_014384545.1 bacterium
TTCAGAGGAAGAAGAGATACTGTTGCTCACAGGGAGCAAGTATAAAGTAATCTCCGTTGGGGAAAAGGCCAGTAGAGGTGTTACAATACACTTGGAGGAGGTGACCGACTAATGGCGAAAGACAGACCTAGCAGATTCATAGGGGATGGGGCTAGAGGTATAAGCCTAGAGTTAGAACGGGAGTTTGAGGAGTTCCGTAGAAAGAAGAGGGAGGAAGAGGCAAAGAAGAAGGCTAAGGAAGAGGCAAAGAAACGCGGATAGTCGGTACCTATACCCCGGTTGCCAAATTGGGATTCCCACTCTTCCAATAAGCACTTACTACCTTCCCACATCTCCGGTGGAATGAAATCCGGGGGGGCACACTCTGGTATCCCCTGTGGGGGGGAAGGGCGTGCCCCTAATACCCCCTGCAAAAAGATAATAACGAGGAAAGAGAGTGTGCGTTTGAACATGCGGGAATCCTAGCCCAACTCCCGAATCTGCTCAACGCCGAGCCTTTGGGTGAGGGTGAACGATATCTGGATGTGAGAGGAGACAGAGGGGGGGAATGGGGGCAACAGAAGTGATAGGGTAAGGGTATGGTGGCTCGCCCTACCCTCCACCCTTGGCACGCGGTGCTTTACTGTGCAGGACATTTTGGGTTTACCCTGCTGGCATTTGGTATTTCGGGTTGGATGGTTCCCTACTACACACCCGATGCTGGTGATACCAGCACGTGGCTAATCCCAAGTGCCCTTACCCTTGCCCTACTCTTGCCCCGTTTGACGGATGCCCTCAACGATCCCCTAATCGCCATTTGGAGCGACCGAACCCGCACGCGATGGGGAAGGAGACACCCCTTCATGGCGGTCGCCATCCTCCCCATGGTGGTCGCCTTCGTCTTGTTGTGGCAACCACCCGATGGGGGTGCCACACAAGGAAACCTAGTTTGGTGGATTGGGATCCAGATTGCGTTTTATCTGGCATTTACTGCTTATGTGGCGCCTTATCTGTCTCTACTACCTGAACTGACCCCACCAGGTCCTGCCCGAACGAAGTTGGCTTCGGCACAAGGATTGGCGAATCTGCTTGGGTTGTTGGTCGGTCCATTCCTGATTGGGCAGATGCTCCACCTAGGGTTGCCGTCTGCCATCAAGGGGCTGGCGTTGGTGGCGTTACCGTTTTTGGTGGCGCCATTATTCGTATCGGTGAAGGCGTCTTTGCGTTCCATTCCGTTAGGGCGACCCTTCCAAGGGTCACCAGATGCGGGGGCTTCCACGCCCACGCCTAACGGAAGAGAAGATAGGCCAGGGCTAAGGGCATCTCTAGCCCAAACACTGAAGAATCAGGCATTCCGCATCTACATTGGGAGTAAGTTCCTTTTCCTTACCGGCATGCTCGCTCTCGTCTCTGCCCTCGTCTTCCTTGCACAGGGACCTCTGGGGAAAGATAGTGCGTTTGCTACTACCCTTCAGGGTGCCGCCCTTATTGCTGCAACCCTCTCTATCCCCCTATATGCCAAACTCCAGCTATCTTGGGGGGGGAAACGCGCCTATATCCTCTCTTTGGTCCTGTTTTCACTACCCGCCGCCGCCATCACCCTCGTCTCTACCCCTGCCCTCGCCCTCACCTTTACAGCGGCGGCGGGGCTGGGCGTTGGGGGGCTGTTCTGTGTGCCGTATGCCCTGCTAGCCGATATCGTAGAGGCTGACCGCGTGAAGGCAGGGCAGGGGCGCGAGTGCCTTTACTACGGCGTCCAAGGGCTCCTATTGAAGGGCTGTTATGGTGTTGCTCCTCTTCTTGTGGTAGCGGTTCAACGGTGGTTCCCTAAGCAAGGTCTAGGGATGATCGGTCCAGCTTTGGGTGTGATGGGGTTGATTGCTGCTTGGATATTCTTACGGTATCCTGAAGAAGAAATCAAAAGAACTATCACCCACTCCATCCCCTCAATAGGCGTAGATATCCGATGACGTAGAGGGTGTAAGGATTGCCTATGGACTAGTTGCCAAAGGTGGTCCAACCGCTATCGGTGGGTTTCTTCTCTTTGGGCTTAGCGGCTTCGCTCTTCTTAGCGTCAGGTGAAGAAGCGCCTTTCTCTTTCTTCTTGTCTCTTGGCTTGGGTGAATCGCTCTTCTTGGAGTCAGATGAAGAAGAGGATTTTTCCTCATTCTCTCTGTTCCTTCCCTGTTGAGCGTTCCTTATTTTCTGGGCAGTCGCTTTCTTTCTCTCTGCCAAGAATCTCGCTCGCCTCTCCTCCATCGTCTCTTCCTTTTTGACCTCTGTGGGCTTCTCTTTTTCCTTCGCCTCTTTGCCGACCACAATCGCCTTTTTCTTACTTGCCACGGGGTTCTTCTTAATCTCCACAGGCTTCTTCTTGACCACTACAGGCTTTTTCTTGACCACCACAGGCTTTTTTGCCTCAATGCGGCGTGTAGTGGGCTGCCCCTTCGTTCTGACCACCCGCTTACGCCCTCCCCCAGGAAGTTTCCCCAAACTCCGAAAAACTTCGTTGAGTCTGGGAAAAAGATGCTCCAAAGCTGTATCTTCGGCTCCCTTCTTGGAGAGCCCCGTTCCCTGTGCAACCTTCTTCCCCAATAGAAGAATATGAGCACGGAACTTAGCACTCCCCTTTACGCGCTCGAATCGATACCTAGGGTCGCGCCCAAGCTCTCTTGCTGCAATCTCCTGCAACATCGATTTCAAGGGCTTAAAACTACGCCGCACGACCATATCAATGACATGCTCAGAAAAAAGCTCCTCAATCACATTACATACCGCATCAATCCCCTTGTACAAGAAAAGTGAGCCTAGGAAAGCCTCAAAAACATCCGGCAAGAAAGATTTTAGGCGCGAAGGCGTAGCCCCCCTTGCAACCTTATGAAAGCCCAAAGCTTCGGCATGCGTTGCTAGAGTACGCCCCGAAACGACATTCCCCTTTACACTTGATAGAACACCCTCGTCTTCAGATGGGAACTCGCGGTGGAGCAGTTTGGTGATAGCGAACTGAAGACAACTATCACCCAAGAACTCCAGTCTTTCGCTATGTTTGATCTCTTCCGGTGTCGGAATAGGATTCCTCTGGAACCCTCGAACGGCGGAACAGAATGAGTTTTTGTAACCAGAGGGTAGTCCGAAACGGCGACGAAGGGATTCGAACAACCCTTCTAGCGAAGGGCTAGTAACCAAACGCTAAGCTGACTTTTTCAGAATCACAGTAACGAGGTCGCCTACTGTAGCAGACATCAGCTCGTCCTGTTCAGAATCGTCAAATGCGAAATCAAAGTTCTCTTCAATCGCCATTGTTAATTCAAACATCTCAAGAGACCCCATCTGGAGGTCTTCCTCTAGCCGTGTCTTCTCTGTAATCTCTTCAACATCAACACCAGGGCTATGCTCCTGGATAAGTTGAGCCAGTTGAATTTTGATCTCTTCTCTCTTCATGTAGTTTCTCCTGTTGAATCGGTGGCACGAACCCGCCCATATGAGCCACAGTGGGGGCAGATGCGGTGGGATCTTCGTGGCTGCCTACACTCGGGGCAGGGGGTAAGCGTAACAGCCCCCCCTCCTCGACTTAGCCACTGGGCTTTTCGCCGACGTGTTCGACAACGACTCTGTTTCTTCTTTGGGACACCCATAAATAATACGTCCTATCTGCTATTCTAACCTAAAAACTAGAGCAGGGGCGGCCGGGCTCGAACCGACGACCTTCGGTTTTGGAGACCGACGCTCTACCAAACTGAGCTACACCCCTTACCAAAAGGGCATTCTACCAACATCCAACTTGTTGGTCCCTAGGGAATCTCAACAGCCCCCGTATGGACATCACGCATCGATGGAAGATCCTCGTTGAGCAAGATTCCTAGGAGGTTCTTACCCTCTGCGTAATGGAGGGTGCCACCCCACCCACGCACACCAATCCCCCAAGTATCTCCCCCCATCAACACGCCCCTTGAAAGGCGAAAGGGTCCAAAACCAACGCGACAACCTCGCCCCACTGCAGACCAAGAACAGGCACCACCACCGCCACTTGCCCTTATCCCAAGAGGGTGCGACTTACCCCATGCTCCTCTTAAACCTCCCCACCTTAACCCCATAACCGTCTCTAATTGGGTCGTTCTAACCTGATTCGCAACCTCCCGATTCCTTGTCCACTTCGTGTTGATAGAAGATCCTCCCCATCTCAATCCAAAGAGATCCAGTGCCCAAACCACCCCATCCAACCTCCCTTCTAGACGGTCATGAACAGGGAAATTAGGATCGTTTCCATCCAACGAGGGATGTCCATACTCTCCCTCTACTGTAAAGACCCACCCTACCCTCAGCCCAAATAGATTCTGGACATAGACGACGGGGTCTGCATCAAGTTGATCCACCTCGTTTGCACCCGGCATATGGCGAAGGCTATGTCCGTAAAGAAGGCTCCCCGAAGGGACATCCAAGATTGCTAATGGGTTGCTAAATGCACCACCCAAACCCAACCCCGACCCCGCTGCCATCTCATCGGCAACGGTGCGCCACAGTTCGGGCTGTGGAAAAGGGGAATGCTCCGCCCCCACCGTCAGGACGACCAGCCCCCAAAGTAGAACGAACCCTTTCAAGCTTTAGGTATCACCATCCCCGAAATCAAGTACGCAATCAACAGAGGAATCCCGTAAGGGACTGCCAATCCAATAAAGAGAATCCGAACCACAACCGGATCTATTCCAAAATAATGACCCAACCCCGAACAAATTCCCAAACAAACACTGTCTTTTCTACCCCGAGTGAGTTTTTTCATAGGCATATTCAATTCCATCCTCCTTTTCCTTCATCTTTTCGTTCTTCAACGCATCCATAAGGTGTCTCCACCCTTCGCCATGACAGCGGGAACAACCAGCGCTTTTCTCTGTGCCACCATCCTGATGTCTTTCTATTACCCCTGTATGACAAACCGTACAAAGAGCAGGGCTAACAGTGGGGTCGGATGCCCGCAGGGATTCTTCAGGAAATAGGAGATCAGGCGAAGGATCATCTGCATACCCCCACCCCAAGTCCACAGTTTCTCGATACCACCGGTCAGTCGTCCCCTCTAATCCTTCCATTCTCTCCCGTGTAGCAAACTGGAAGCGTGAACAACGATCCACCCCTATCAAAACCGTTCCATTCCACATCTCCTCTACCCCCTCAAAGTCGTATTGACCTTCGATCACCAAATCAAACTTCTGAGGAATGAGAGCAAGAATATCCCTAAGCTGAAATGTGTCCAACCAAGAGACAACTACAACAGAATCAAAGATCCCTGCATTTTCAGACAAGACCCGTTCCATCCCCTCCCTAGGTGGTGGTAAGAACCATGCTGGATGGGCGTCCAAAGGGTCTACCAACACCAATACCAACAACATCTCACCTTCCCAAGGTAAAAGGAGATGGGTCTGAACACCCTCGGCTTGAGATCCCGTCAAGACGAAGGGAACAGGACTGCCCAAAAAGGACTCTGTCCAACTTGCTGGATCAACCGTTGTTTCAATAGGGCCCAAACCAATCCCCCTATATCCCATTTGACCATAAAGTGAAAATAGATCTTGAGGAAGGAGAGTCTCGTTCCCTCCCCACCAGTTTCCTACATCAAACAAGAGAGGCAAACTCTCTACCTGTCTCACATCCTCCAAGAACTCTCCTTTTGCAACGACCCCACCCCTTTCTTCACCACGGCAAAAACATTGATCCACCCGCCCTTCTACCCACCCCGTGGTCAATAGACGAGAAGCGAGAAAGAAGAAGAGTGCACTTGCCATCCCGTCATTTTACGCTCGTCTAGGATTTACCCATCCATCTATGCCCCATATCGTTGCGAATAAGCCTACCCCTTTTGCTCCTCTTTTGGATCTCTTTCCCCAATCGGCACTCTCCGAAAACGGAAACGACCTATGGATTCCTTGGAATATACCCCCTTTTCCCTTTGAAGTTTGGACCCATTCCCACGTTGAATTGGGTCGCATAACCCATCGCCTCGCCCTCTCCTCAAGAACACCTTGCGCCTTGGCATCAGAGGTTCTTCCCCTTCTTGATAAGAAGTGCCAATCCCTAAGTGGATACGAGACTCTCCACAGATCGGTCCCCACAAAGTGGTGGAAGGCGCACCAAGGCGAACTCCCCCTCTCCCACCTACCTACCCATTCTTTCCCCAAAGGGAGCAACTTAGAGATTGGCTTTGGGAATAGCGTTCGCCTAGCAACCCAACCCCACCCCACAAAGTGGTGGGGCATTGAGAAATCTCGCCATTCCATTGATGTCGCCCTCAACCGCAATCTAGGCTTGAACCTCATCCATGGATCGGCAAGCCTCTTGTTGCCCGCGTTACCCACAGCACGATTTTCAAAGATCCTTGTCCTTTGCCCGGATCCATGGCCAAAGGAGAGACACGCCAACCGCAGATGGCTACAAAAGAAGAGCTGGTCTCACTTGGTGCGCGTTCTTGCCCCAGGGGGGTTCTTAGGATTATCAACCGATCACCCCCTCATGGCCAGCCACATCACATCGCTCTTTGATGGAATGGGTCTAGACCCCACCCCCACACCAGAAGATTGGTCGATGACCAAATACGCCCAAAAAGGGTTCAAGGAAGGACGCCCACTCCAAACTTGGAGTTTTATTAGGAATGATGAGTCTGCCAAGGTTCAAAGGGAGCAGTTGGCTAAACTCCCACCCATTCCACCCTTAGGAAGAGGAGTGATCCCCCCCCGCCAATCATCGACACCAGACGGGGTTCTTTCTGTAAAGGGAAGGGGGCAACATCAGGGGCTGGGATACCTCCACTTGCTCCATATTGATCCCATGGGGAATGACCAGCCCTTTCTGCTGGTTGATAGGGGCAAGGGGTGGGTTTGGGATCATCTAACCGCACCTCTCCCTACAAAGAGCCTCCTCCAATCTCTCTCATCAATCCGCCCCGTCTAGTTATAGCTTATAGGAGCGTTCCGCCCTCATCAACTTCAGCCTCTGCGAGGAGAATCTGTGGCGGGGGTTGTGGAGGGGCAATCGCAAAAAGGAGGTTGCCTTCCGAATCCCGAAAGGCGAATTGTGGAGCTCCTACAAACGAGTCCGAACAGATTTCTGCCCCTACGCTCAATAACTTCTCTTTGAAGCGCTCCAAGTTCTCCACCTCCAACACCGGAGAACTACCCCCCACCTGAGGTTCTATACCCTCTTCTTTTGAGACACGAGGAATCAAGACGACACGGGATAATCCCGTCTCAAAAGCGACATAGTCTTTACTCCTATCTGCCTCGGTCAAGTCAAGAACCAGACCATAAAACGCTGATGCACGCCCCAAGTCCTTGACCCACACCACAACACCATCCATTCCGAATGTCTCCATAGGGGAGATTCTAGAGAAGAGTCTCCCCCATCCCCAAAGGGGGGAGGATAGAATCGGGGGAGATGCATTCAACCTCTTCGCCATCCACCCCACCCATTCGAGAAGAACTTACCCTAATGGATGGCTCTGTGGTCAGGATTGCACCCCTTTCCTATCTGGGGAAATCGGTATCTCACCTGCCCTACACTCTCCGTATTCTTCTTGAAGGCGCCATTCGACACGCCCACACACCCCTTGTTTCTGAAGAGGAGATTTCTGCTCTTGCTTCTTGGAAACCTCAAGGCAAGCGGGAGGAAATTCCCTTTTTCCCGACACGCGTCCTTCTGCAGGACTTTACAGGCGTTCCTAGTGTCGTTGACTTGGCTGCTATGCGTAATGCCCTTTCTGAGATGGGGGGTAACCCTCTAGATGTCAATCCCCAAGTCCCTGTAGATTTGGTCATTGACCACTCTGTGCAGGTAGACCATTCCTCTTCTGCCGAAGCTTTAGGCTTGAATATCTCCATCGAATACCAACGGAATGCCGAAAGATACTCCTTTTTGAAATGGGGACAGAAAAACCTAGAAGATTTTCGTGTCATTCCCCCCGGGCAAGGGATTGTCCATCAAGTCAACCTAGAGTGGTTGGCTACATGCGTCCATCAAGGGGAGGAAGAGGGGGTTCCCCTCCTTTATCCGGATTCACTCGTGGGGACCGATAGCCACACCACGATGATCAATGCCCTGGGTGTCTTGGGTTGGGGAGTTGGTGGTATCGAAGCCGAAGCTGTCATGATGGGGCAACCTGTTGCCTTATTGGCTCCTGATGTGGTCGGGGTACGTCTAATGGGAACTCTGAATCCAGGCGTTACAGCGACCGACCTTGTCTTGCTCGTTACCGAGCGCCTACGCCAGTTTGGGGTTGTGGGCAAGTTTGTGGAGTTTCTTGGTCCTGGCTCGGCATCACTCCCATTGCCCGACCGAGCCACCCTCTCAAACATGGCTCCTGAATATGGAGCGACCTGTAGCTTTTTCCCGGTTGATACCGTCACCCTCCAATACCTCAGAGAAACGGGGCGGGACGAAGGAGAGATTCTCCGAACAGAACAAGTCCTTCGCCATCAAGGTCTTTTCAGGGAATCCGACGCTCCAGATCCCCAATACAGCGATGTGGTAGAAATCGATTTGGGAACAGTTGTACCCGCCTTGGCAGGTCCTAAACGCCCCCAAGACCGTATCCCCCTTTCCCACATGAAAACAGACTTTATCAATTCGTTGACATCTCCCTTTGGACATCAGGGGCACGGTCTAACCTTATTAGATGACGACCTAGCACCCCTTAGAGAACCTCTCCCACCCCCTACCCTGACCCACGGGAGCATCGTCATCGCTGCGATTACTTCTTGTACGAATACGAGCAACCCCAGCGTCATGATAGCTGCCGGTTTGGTTGCTCAAAAAGCGAGAGAGCGGGGACTTTCCCCTCCTCCTTGGGTCAAGCGCTCCCTTGCCCCCGGCTCCCGTGTGGTTGTTGATTACCTCCAAGCCGCTGGACTTTTGGAAGACCTAGAGGCTTTAGGTTTTGACGTGGTGGGGTTTGGATGTACGACTTGTATCGGAAACTCGGGCCCACTCGCTCCTCATATTGCCGAAGAGATTACGCTTCAGAATCTCATCGCCACCAGTGTTCTGTCGGGAAACCGTAACTTTGAAGGGCGTATCCACTCCCTTGTCAAAGCGAACTACTTGGCAAGCCCGCCCCTTGTGGTTGCCTACGCACTTGCGGGATCGGTGGGCGTGGATCTGACCACTGAGGCACTGGGGAACGATGCTGAGGGCAACCCCGTTATGTTGTCCGAGATTTGGCCCACAGACGAAGAGATTGCCGATCATCTTGCCCTCGCTTTGCACCCCAGTCAGTTTGTAGCGCAATACGCAGATGCCCTCCACGAAAAGAAATGGGACTCTATCCCCAGCACAGAATCTCCTCATTACCCGTGGGCTAGCGACTCCTCTTATATTCGGCGCCCCACATTCCTCCAAGATATTCCGCCCACACCACCCTCAATA
>JACNFQ010000035.1 GCA_014384545.1 bacterium
GCCCGGAAGTGTGCGGTAGGGGATTCCGTCTCCATCCACATCTTTGTATCGCCCCCAATCCTCTATGGCGTCAAGATCGTCCTCAGAGAGAACTTTCCCTCTGTCCATCGGCAAATCAGGATAAGGAAAAGGTTCGGTCATCCAAGGGTTCATCCCCAAGTCCAAGTCAGAAAGAACGAAGAGGGGTGTTTGAAATCTCTCGGCAAAGTCAAACGCTTTCCAGCCAAACTCAAAGCACTCTTCAACAGTGCCTGGAAGGAGAATGGGATGGCAGGTGTCTCCATGACCCAAGTGATGCACAAAAGTCAAATCACCTTGTTGCGTGCGGGTGGGAAGCCCCGTAGATGGTCCTGCTCTCTGGACATCCCAAATGACCGTGGGAATCTCGGCGTAGTATCCATATCCAGCAAACTCAGCCATAAGACTAATACCCGGACCACTCGTAGCGGTCAAGGAACGAACCCCAGCCCAACCACCACCCAGAATGATACCAATAGCGGCGAGTTCATCCTCGGCTTGGACCACAGCGTAGGTCGCTTTTCCTTCTTTCCTTCGCAAGAGGGGAAGGTAATGCTTGATCTGTTCAGGAATGGAAGAAGAAGGGGTAATGGGGTACCAAGCCAAAAGGGAAACCCCCCCCCAAATCGACCCCAGTGCAGCAGCGGTATTTCCGTCAGTCAGTATCTTCTCGCCCACCAAGTCTCTTCGCTCCACCCTAAAGGGAGAATCCAAACCTAGGGATTGGATATATTGGCGACCTGATTCAACGGCCTGAAGATTGATATCAATGACCTTTTCCTTTCCGGAGAATTGGTGGTTCAGAGCTCCCTGTAGGGCATCTTGCTCAATACCTAGAAGCTGTGCCAAAGCACCCACATAAACGGTATTCGTTAGGAGACGAGCCAACTTGGGGTTGATAGCCCGAGCCAAGGTTGTACAGGGAATGCCGACCGAAATGAGGTCTCCGTCGAAAGGAATACCCAAGTCGCTATTGAAGAGGGCAAGTCCATCGGAGGGCAACGATGCCACATCTTCCTCCCAAGTTTGACCGTTCATCAATACCGCAATCTGATGGTGGTCGGATGCACCCACAAATCCCCTTTCCGAAACGCGCAAATTGAACCACGTGGGTAGACCGGCAATATTGCTCGGAAAGAGATTCTTTCCACCCACCGGAAGCCCCATATTGAAGAGGGAACGGAGAAGAATAAGGTTGGCAGACTGCGAACCAGAACCATTCACTGTCGCCACTGAAATGGAGAACTCATTGAGAAAGGGAGTCATTGGGTTGCGCATCACGATTCTACGCTCAAGCCTCTTGGTATGGTGTGAAGAAAGAGACGATGACATAGAGCATAAAAAGGCATAGGATTAGACTTTATGGCAAAGAAGAAAATGAAAGCATCAGCAAAACAAGGAACCGCAAAGAAGCGATGTGCTTTGAAGGTCTCCGAATGCACTTTTCAAGGGGATGGGGTTCCTATGAAAACAGAATGTAAACCTCTTGACCATATCATCGGGCAAGATCGGGCAGTAGAGGCGATTCGGTTTGGGCTTTCTATGGATCGTAGAGGGTATAACATCTTCGTTGCTGGAGATAGTGGGATGGGGAGAGACTCAACAGTCAAGAGATTTCTTTCGAGACTTGCCTCCACAAAGGAGTCCACTGATGATTGGGTATTTGTTCATCACTTTGCCGCAAGAGATAAGCCAAAATGGCTCAAATTCCCTACAGGTACGGGAAAGGTCTTCAAAGAACAGATGGAAGAGCTCGTTGCGAGGTTGCGCGACGAAATCCCGAGCGCTTTTGAGGGGGGAGATTACAAAGAGCGCCTAGAGGCACTCCAAAAGGAATCCAGAGAGAAAAAGAAAGAGATATTCCAGAGTATGGAAGCAAAAGCGGAGGCACGTGGCTTTCGTCTAAAGAGGACGAGTATGGGGATTCTCTCCATTCCTACATGGGAGAAGAAGCCGATTGATGACAAAGCTTTCTTGGCGCTTCCCGAAGATGTTCAGCAGAAGATCAAAAGTGAAAAAGAGGCTTTACAGGACGATTTGAATGACCTACTTGAGGAGATTCAAGGGGTGGATGATGAGATTGGGAAGAGTGTCGCTGAACTGGATCGTCGGGTGCTCCTCTTTTCGGTAGGAAGACATATAGACAATTTGTTAGAAGAATATGGCGCAAACGAGAGGGTTTTGGAATGGTTGAATGAAGTCAAAGAAGATGTGCTTCTTCACGCTGATCAGTTTCGGTCGGAGAAGAATGGAGGGATGCCGATGATGATGGGGATGCCGATGCCAGGAATGGACTCGGACTTTCGCCGTTACAAAGTCAATCTCCTCGTGGATCGAACAGATTGTCAAGGTGCGCCTGTTGTCCACGAACTCAACCCCTCTTTCCCCAATCTTGTGGGGAGAACTGAAAGGCGTGTTGAAATGGGGATGATGACGACCGATTTTACGATGATTCGGGGAGGCGCACTCCACGAAGCGAACGGAGGGTATCTCGTTCTAGATGCCTTGGATTTGTTGAAACATCCTTTGGCTTGGGAAGGGCTCAAGCGTGCACTCAGAGATGAATGTATCTGTATTGAAGATATCGCAGAGCAGATGGGGTATGCGGCTACTAAGTCGATTGATCCTGAACCGATCCCTTTGGATGTCAAAGTCATCCTGATTGGAAACGCATGGATTTATCACCTCCTCTACCAACATGATGAAGATTTTAGGGAACTATTCAAGATACGTGCCGATTTTGATGATCAATACGATTCGGGGAAAGACGCGAGGAACGATTATGCTTGTTTCGTTCAGGCCCGTGTCGATGAGGAAGATCTGTTACCCTTTTCTGGAGCAGCGACAAGTAGGCTTTACGCGTATGGGGTTCGGATGGCAGGAGACCGTGAGAAAGTAACGACAAGGTTTGGGATTGTGACTGATTTGATGCGCGAGGCCGACCAGTGGGCTAGGTTGGAGAAGAAATCAGAAGTAGGAAGCGAAGATGTGCGTAAGGTTTGGATGATGAGAAAAGAGCGGGAAGGGCTCTATCCAGAAAGGATGGAGGAGATGATGCTACGGGACCACATTATGGTTTCCACAGAAGGAAGCCGCGTTGGGTGTGTGAATGGTCTGGCTGTTTATCAACTGGCTGGGCATGCATTTGGTAAACCGAGCCGAATTACGGTCAATACATTCTTTGGCAAGAGTGGAGTTGTGAACATTGAGAGAGAGGCTAACCTATCGGGCACCATCCATACGAAAGGGCTCCTTATCCTTTCTGGTTGGTTGAATGAGACATTTGGAAAAGAGAAGCCGATTCCGATTTCTGCAACGATTACCTTTGAGCAGTCTTACGGTTCGATTGATGGAGATTCGGCGTCTAGTACTGAACTTTACGGACTCCTTTCCTCCTTAGCCGAAGTGGGGATTGATCAAGGAATTGCTGTAACTGGCTCGGTCAACCAAAAAGGAGAGATTCAACCTATTGGAGGAGCTAATGAGAAGATTGAAGGTTTTTTCTCACTCTGCAAGTCAAGGGGTTTGACAGGGACACAGGGTGTCATGATTCCAAGTAGGAATGTGGAGAATCTCGTTTTAGACGACGAAGTCATTGAAGCGATTAAGGAAGGGACATTTCACATTTGGGCTGTTTCTACCCTTGAAGAAGGGGTTGAGATTCTGACAGACAAGAAAGCAGGAGTTTGGAATCCCAAGACGAAGAAATGGACCAGAGGCTCCCTCTTTGCTGCCGTGGCAAAAAACTTTGAAGACCGATTCAAGGCGATAAAAGAGGAGATGAAAGAGGTGGGAAAGAAGAAGAAGAAAGGGAAGAAAAAATCCCCTAAGAAGAAAACCCCCTCTAAGAAAAAGTCTTAGGGCGTTTTAGAACGAAACCGTACGGCAAGAACGACGCCCACCTCATCTTCCTGAATCTCTAATTTGAGGTCAGAGAGGGTAGCTAGTTGGTAGAGGAGGGGCAGAGATTGCATCTCTCCCACAAAGGTGGTCTCTTTCTCTAACGCGGTGACGAGAACAGGGTTCTTGTTGTCCCACTCCACAGAGAAACTAACGAGCGACTGAATCTTTAGGAGAAGTTCTCTCAGCGTCCCTTGATGAGAAATGACCAGCCAACCCTCTGGCCCCACCTTGACTTCGTCTTCAGGGGAGGCAACTGGAGATGGGGTATCCATGGTGGTGGGGTCGTTGGGCGAGGGAATCGTTCTGCTCCCCATCCAAAAGGCGATGCCAATGAGGAGTGGAAAGAGTGCCCATAAGAGCCAAGGCTTACGGGGTAAAGGGGGTGAAACAGGTGATCCCTTATCACTCATCTTAGTCTTTGAAGGGAGTTCGTCGTAAGGCTCCATGTCGTTTGCTGGTCTATGCACACCAGAATCCTACGTCTTGGGACGAGATATTGGTAGGATTACCCCTTGAAGCGTGTCGCTGTATTGTCCATTGACGGGGTTCCCATCGACTTGTGGAATCGATTCATGGATGAAGGGCTATTGCCTAGGTTCTCTGCTTTTTCGGAAGCGTGTGGGTCTAAAGCTGTACGGATGCGTTCGGTTCACCCATGCGAATCAGCCACAGCCTGGACCTCTTATGCTACAGGAAACAACCCCGGAAGACATAATATCTATGGATTTACCGACAGGGATTTGGATGGGGATGGTCGGATGATTCTGAACAATGCGATGAGACGAACGGGATCTACGATTTGGTCTCGGCTGAGTGAATCGGGGAAACGTGCTGTCGCCATCAATGTGCCCGTAAATTTTCCTCCCGAAGAGGTGAACGGGACGATTATCGGGGGGTTCCTAGCACCTGGGATTGATGGTATCGTTCATCCCCGTTCTCTTGAAAAAGAGCTCCATAGGAGGGGATACAAAGCAGACCCTGACAACAGCTTAGTGCGCACAGATCTAGAAGCTTGGTATCAGGACTTAGTCCATACCGAAGAAGTACGCGTTAGGCTGGGGCAAGACCTCTTTGATGAAGGGGGGTGGGACCTCTTCCATCTCCACATAATGGGGACGGATCGGTTGCACCATTTTCTGTGGGAACAACATGAGAACAAAGAGCAACCATGGGAAGAGAAGTTCCGTTCCTTTTACAGGAAAGTAGATGCGTGGTTGGGTTCCTTCTTTGACCGGGATGATGGAGAGACCCTTTGGGTCGTTCTCTCGGATCATGGTTTTTGTGGCATCAAATCAGAGGTTGACATCAATGCACTCCTTGAAAGAGAAGGGCTCCTTCTTTTGGGCGATCATCCTTTTGAATTCTGTAGAAATGTCCTTCCTGATTCTCTCTGTTATTCGATGTTGCCCGGTCGTATCTATATCAATCTTCAGGGTCGAGAGCCGAATGGAACCGTTCCCGTGGGAGATTATCATGATGTCCGAGAAAGGGTGAGAGACGCTCTCATGGATATGAGGACAGAGCATGGGTGTCCTCTATTCAAGGAGGTCTTTCGGAGAGAGGAGATTTACAGAGATGCCTCGGGGGAGCATTCCGATGGTTATTTGAAGGGGAAACCCTTGGGAACTTCATACGAGAAAGCACCCGATCTATTGGCCTGGAATGAAGAGGGCTTTGACTTGAAGGCAGGATTCTCTTCAGGGGCGACTCCCTTCCGAAAAGAGCATATCAATGGGATGCATACTTGGCATGATGCACTCCTGTGGGTGTCAAAGGGGGAAGTGATTGCTGATGCCTCTATCCAAGATGTCGCTCCTGCCATCCTGAGTATTCTGGGTGTTGAGGGATTGGGGATGGATGGAAACCCTAGCTTTTGATGACGGCATCCATCCGCAATTTTGCCATCGTTGCTCATATTGACCACGGGAAGAGCACCCTCGCTGACCGTATTCTTGAACTAACGGGTGCTGTGGGAGATCGGGAGATGCGGTCCCAATTCCTGGACAGGATGGATATTGAGAGAGAACGGGGTATTACGATCAAGGCTCAGACAGTTTCGGTCGTGTGGGAAGGCGCAGGAGGCTCCTGGCATCTCAATCTCATTGACACGCCAGGGCATGTTGATTTTACCTACGAAGTCTCACGGGCATTGGCAGCGTGTGAGGGTATCATTCTTGTGGTAGATGCCTCCCAAGGAATCGAAGCCCAAACAGTCGCCCATTTCAACACGGCAAAGGAGATGGGATTGGTGGTGTTACCCTGTGTCAACAAGTGTGATATTGAGGGGATTGATGTGGATGAAGCAGTGATTGAGTTGGCTGATTGGATTGAGTGCGACCCCGAAGAGGTGGTGCGGGTGAGTGCCAAGAGTGGATTTGGACTAGAGAACTTATTGGAAGCCGTCGTAGAGAAGATACCCCCCCCTTCTGTTGATAAAGAAGGTTTGAGAGGACTGGTCTTTGATTCAGAATATGATAAGTATCGGGGTGTGGTTGCTCATGTCAGGATGGTAGGTGGGCATCTTGAAACGGGTGTTCCTTTGAAGATGATGGGTGCAAAAGCGCCCTTTGAAGCACTTGAAGTGGGCACTTTTGGTGCGAAGCGCATTCCCACTAAGGGGTTGGATGAGGGACAAGTGGGGTACATCGTAACCAACCTCAAAGAGATCTCTCTTTGCCGTGTAGGAGATACAGTGGGCCATCTCAAGGCAGAGTGCGAGGCCTTGCCCGGGTATGAACCCGCCAAGAGGATGGTATTTGCCAGTCTTTACCCTGTAGAAAGTGATGATTTTGCAAAGTTGCGAACGAGCATCGAGAAGCTCTCTTTGAATGACGCTAGTCTCTCGTGGGAAGTAGAGAATAATCCCAGTTTTGGGTTTGGTTTGCGTATGGGATTCCTTGGTCCCCTCCATAAGGAGGTGATTCAAGAACGACTAGAGAGAGAGTTTGATCTAGAGCTTATCTCTACAGCACCCACAGTCGCCTACCGGATTACCCCTAATAACGAAGAGCGAAGGGATGTAGCTCGCGTGGGTGATGTCCCTCAAGATATCGCCATCGAGAAATGGGAGGAGCCGATGGTGGAAGCGACTATTTCGTGTCCCGATGAGCATTTGGGCTCGGTCTTGGCATTGGTTCAATCACGGAGGGGCGAGTTCTTGGGCATGGAGAATCCTGGTTTGCGGGTATTGGCTAAGTATCGCATGCCCATGGCGGAGATTGTCGCCAATTTCTTTACGGCGTTGAAGTCGGCTACACAGGGGTATGCTGGTTTGGATTACAGGTTTTCGGGGTGGCAAGAAACGAAACTCCAAGTGGTGGAAATCTTCGTTGCGGGTGACAATGTGGAGGCTTTGGGGATGATACTTCCCGTAGATCGTGTTTACTCCACTTCTCGCATTCTGGTGGACAAGTTAGCAGAGGAGATTCCTCGCCACCAGTTCAAAGTTCCAGTCCAAGCTTTTTCGGGTGGACGAATTGTTGCAGCTAAGACGATTCCTCCTTTTAGGAAGGACGTAACCGCAAAGTGTTATGGCGGGGATATTACGAGGAAGAGGAAGTTGCTCAAGAAACAGAAAGAGGGGAAAAAAAGGATGAAGAATGTAGGGCGAGTTGCGATTCCCCAAAGTGCACTTCTAGCCCTCTTGGATGTATGAACGAAGCCGCTCCTTCGGGGCTCTTATTGGCAGAGAAACCCCAAGGGTGGACCAAGCCAAGATGTCGTCTCAAGAATCAGGCGTGTTTCGGGGATTAGATAGGCAGGGCATGAGGGGACTTTGATCCCACAAGAGATACTTTAGGGATAGCTACGAACTTTGATTCGTCGCTGACACGGCTCGAAAAGGGCTACAAGGGGTGGCCGTTGGGGGTCTCTAAACAAGCTAAGACTTTCGACTTCGCCATCAACGAGGCGATTGTTCCCTGTCCGACTTGAGGAGAGGAAATGGTCGTTTCTTGAGACCGGAACAAACCTAGAAGTCTAGGTTCAAGTCGCTCTTTGGGCGCATGGGGAACGCCTTGATCTCTGAAGGCGGAGCACCAAAAGCTTTCACCAGCCAAAGTTCCACATGGTAGAGATTGCGAAGAATATGACGGACCGAACGGGCTAAGTAATCAGCGGTCAAACCATCTTCTCGAATCGGAACCGAGTGTTGAATACGCCAAACCCGTCTTTTTTCGTTTTGAACGAATCCCGTTTCGGGAGGTCGCTTGTTTAGGTCCAAACGTAGATCTGTCTCAAACGCTTTATAGGCAGGATCGGGGAGTCCTTCAAGTTTTTCGACGAGTTTGGGCGCAATCTCTTGATTCGCCATAATGACCACCAAGTCTTCTTTCCCTATGGGATTCATCGCGATCAATCGAAAGGGTTGTTTGGGAAACTGAATCTCCCAGGCCCAATCTGCTTCTCGAATAGGAGCCTCTTTCAGGATGGCACCTTCGTCCATCAACCATTGGCGAACGGTCGCTTTCAAAGGGACGGATGGAGCTCTCTAAGGGATTGGACTTGTCTCTTCATGAGGAAAGGCAATGATAAGTCCCTCAAAGCGATTCCTTGCGCCCTATTGGCCAACCTCTTCCGAAGGGTGGGGTTGTCCAAAAGGGTGCAAATGGCACGAGCAGCGCTTTCGTGGTCACCCGGAGGGACAAGGAGCCCTGTCTCCTTATCCAGAATGAAATCCAGAGGACCTCCATGGGCTGCCGAGACAACAGCGCGACCACTCGCCATCGCTTCTAACAAAGTTCTTCCAAACGCTTCAGGTGTAATGGGGGGGAGAGAAACGACGACAGTGGCTCGTTGATACCACGGTCGTGGATCGGATACTGCAGGGACGAAATGGAAGGAAGAGGATAGCTGGTACTCCTTGATCAAGTCATGGGCATCGTCATAAGCTCGTTGGGATTCAATGGGACCCAACCAAACGCCATGGAGTGAGGGATGTCTCTCTTTAGCCAAAGCGAAGGCGCGGACGAAGAGGGAAACTCCTTTCTGTTGGGTAAGCCGACCCACCCCTAGAACGACATCAGAAGTCCCCCAAACTTCCACAGCAGCGGGTGAAATCTCAAATTGAGTGGGGTCAATCCCTCGTGGATGGACCTCTATCTTATGACCAGAAACGCCCAACTTCTCACGGGCATGGGAAGAGGCTGATGAACTCGCTACCCAAACGCGAGTCGCCCTAGAGAGAACCTTGGAGAAAGCGTGGGGGCGATAGAGCCCCCACATTCCAGCGACCCACGGTCGAGATGGAGTTGAAGTCATTAAACCGATCAGGTGAGGAACCCGACTGTGGGTCAATAGCAGGGCGGGTTCATTCCCAAATAGTCGCATTAGTTTGACACTCGCCTTGAGAATAGAA
>JACNFQ010000062.1 GCA_014384545.1 bacterium
AGGGCGACCACCACTTTAGGCCAAAGCTTCCACGCCTTGCCACATACGGGGGCGTAGACATGAGGGACAGAGACCAGAGAAGGACGCTTGCGTCCGGCTCTGTGCCGGAGCACCCGACATGGTGGCTCGGAGAGCCACAACCCCCGACCTAACGGAGAGCCACAACCCCCCGCCTAACTACGAAACTAAGAGGGGGCGAAAGGGTATGATCAGAATGCTAAGCAGAATCGCAGATGCAACGACCCACATCGCCAAGAACGCAACAGTATCCATAAAGTCCCGTTTTAAGAGGTAGCAACAGAATGGAATATGTATCGCAGCCAAAACGACCATGGGTATTGCTCCACCTGTTGTGGCTCTGGAGATAACACCTGTATACAAGAAAAGCCCCGCACCTGCAGCGAGGAGGAACGAAGGCCCCACCCAGAACACCCGCCCCGGACCCACCTGCACACTTGAAGTTAAGGTGTCTATTCCGATGGCGACACCACCTAAGACAACCGCAGCAAGGATGGTGAGAACGAAAACCACGCCTCTAGTCTAATGGAAGTAGAAAACGACCTCCAGAAATAAAGAAGGAGCACGGAAAAACGCTCCAGCAAGAAACTTAGAGAAAGACTCTAAGTACTATCTGCTTTCGCGGGGACGGGCTTCATTAACACGCATGTCGCGCCCATTAACCTGGGTGCCTTCAAGCTGTTCAATAGCCCTAAGACCAGAAGCCCTGTCCACGAATTCAACGAAACCAAATCCCTTGGATCGGCCCGTGTCTCTCTCGGTGATTACCACCGCGTCTTTTACTTCGCCATGAGCAGAGAAAACCTCTCTCAATCCGTCGGAGTCGATGCTCCAAGCCAAATTTCCTACAAACAATCGCATAACCTAACTATCTCCTATCTGGGGCTTATGAGTTGGACAGATTGTCCAGCCCCAAGGGGACATTCTACCTTACATCTAGAGAATACGCTTTCCCATCGCGCTAGCAGCCAGTCCAACAGCTAATCTAGCCGTGCGGTTGCGGTCGTCTAAAACGGGATTCACTTCCACAATATCAAGCGCCCTTAGTGCCTTGCTATCGGCAATCCATTCCATCGCAAGGTGTGCCTCTCTATAGGTCATACCTCCGGGAACGGGTGTGCCCACTCCAGGTGCCTCTTTGGGGTCAACCGCATCTAAGTCTAAGCTTAGCCCGAATGCCTTGCCTTCTGGTCCCGCAATCCCAATCGCCTCTTTGATTACCGAAGCCATCCCCCGTTCATCGATTTCTCGCATGGTTAGCGAAGCAACACCCAGTTTGGTCAGAAGTTCCTTCTCTCCACCATCCACATCTCTCACCCCAACCAAAACGACTCTGTCAGGAGAAAACAGACCCAAACCTACCCCTTCTGAAAGCCCAGGTATCTCTATTCCCAACAGTGCTGCCAAAGTCATCCCATGTAGATTTCCCGAGGGGCTGGTCTTGGGCGTATTCATATCGGCATGAGCATCAAACCAAATCAAACCCATCGGCTCCTTCCCCGTAGTTGCACGCCCTTCTTGCACGCCCGCCATCGAACCCGCAGACAACGAATGGTCTCCACCTAACACAACGGGTATCCCATCAGCTTTAACCACGGCAGCTGTGGCTAGTGCAACTTGGCGACAGACGGCTCCAATCTCTTGGCTATGGCGCGCATCAGAATCAACCACACGCTGCTCCTCTATCTGAGGAACCCCGATATTCCCCCCATCCATCACTTGGTGGTCTAACCGCCGAAATGCCGTATGGATCCTCGCCATGCGAATCGCACTGGGCCCCATATCCACCCCCCGCCTGCCAGCCCCCAAATCCATGGGAACCCCAAGAACACTTATTCTCGCCATGGGGGTATTATCACCTACCCTCCAATTTAGAATGCAAACTGTGCTACAGGTTGTTTCTCTCTCGCACCGTTATGGCGACACCCTTGCTCTATCCCGAATCTCTCTTCAGTTAGGTAGGGGTGAAGGTGTCGCATTGCTGGGCCCTAATGGCGCAGGAAAATCCACCCTAATGAAGGCAATCATGGGTGCAATTCGTCCCCAAGAAGGAGAGATTCGGCTGTTCAACAAACCTCTCAATAAACAGAGAGGTGTCTTGGGGTATGTTCCCCAAGAAATCGCTCTCCAAGAGGACCTATCAGTCAAAGAAAACCTTGAGATTCTTGGTGCGTGTGCTGGGCTAAGAGGAGATCGGTTTCGACGGGGAGTTTCGGAAGGGATCGCTTTGGCAGGGCTGGAACAGCGTGCTCACGAGAGAGTAGACCGCTTGTCGGGGGGGATGAAGAGGCGGTTGAATCTAGCGGCAGGTCTGATTCATAACCCCCCCCTCCTTTTGCTTGACGAACCCACAGCAGGGATTGACCCACTTGAAACATCACGGATTCTTCGCGCTCTTAAGGCTTGGAAAGCTAAGGGAGGCTCTTTCTTGTTATCCACCCACAGAATGGAAGAAGTTGAGGGGTTATGTGATCGGGTTATCTTTCTCCATGAAGGCGTTCTCTTGGAAGAAGGAACCGTTAGCGAAGTCCTATCTCGGTGCCAGACGAAAGCGGCGATCCACGTCCTCTTTTCATCAACTCCTCCTCCTATCCCCTCTGGATGGCCAAGAGACCTGTCCGTAGAAGTTCGCAAGGATAGATGGGTCGTTTCAACTTCGGGCTCTGAGGGATTAGCGACAGTTGCCTCGTTGGTGGGGGGGGTTCAAGACTTGACGGGATTGGAGCCCCATCGCCCCGACTTGGGCGTTCGGTTTAGGGAACTTGCGGGGACGGGGTTGGTGCCCTCATGATTCCGTTCCTTGCTCTTTGGAAACGACTTGCCCTTTCGATGTCCCGCAACCCCCTTGCCCTCCTCATGACCTTCTTAGTTCCCCTTATCCTATTCCTCTTTTTCTCGTTGGTTTTGGGTGGATCTGGTGGTGGAGGAAGCGGGGGGGGAATCACCCTCCTTCTTGTCGGAGAAGAGAGGGACACCCTGCCCCTTTCCCGTGCATTTGAGGATTTGGGAGGGGTTAACCCCTCTCTCAATTTCAAGGGTAAAGAGACGGAAGTGGCATGGACCGAAGAACGTGCGCGGGCGGCCGTTGCCGAGGGGGACGCCTCACTCGCTCTTCTATTGCCACCTGGTTGGCTTAGGGGCATTCTCTCCTTTGATGAACCCCGCCCAGAAGCAACCCTCTTGGTTTCTAGGCCCGACTCCCCAGCGTCCCGCATTGCCCAAGGTCTCTTGATACCTGCAGTAGCCTCGGCTTTAGGAGAGGGGGGTTTCTCTATTGTGGGGGATGCATTGCTTGCTAACCTAGACAGAGCTGTCAGCTTAGGCGAGATTTCTGTGGAACAACATAAGGTGTGGTCATCAGCCTGGATGACGGGAGAAGCAGCATGGGAATCTCAAGGGGGAGAGGGGAAGGGAACACTTGGGCTAGAAATGGACGCTTTGATTCCCCTACATGCCGAGGTTGCCGAAGTGGAAGAGGGCATTCCCTTTTCGGTATCTGCCTATTATGCGGGTGCTACAGCCGTGCTCTTCTTGCTGTTTACAGTCGTCCATTTGGGGGGGCGTCTCCTTAAGGAAGAGAAGAATGGATATATCCGGCGTATCTTGCTGGGTGGCACACCCGTCTCTTCCGTTCTTGCAGCCCACATCGTCCATGGCACAGGGCTTTCATTGAGTGCATTGGCTTTGATGTTTTGGGTGGCGCACCAGTTTTTAGGGGCGGGTTTGGCGGGGCAAACTCTCCCTCTCCTCGTCGTGGGCATCTTGACAGGATTTGCCTTTGGAGCATTCGGGATCCTCTTCGCTTTCTTTATGCCCGACAGAGAGACTTTAGAACGCTCCTCTTCGATTGTGATTCTCCCCATGTCGGCATTAGGGGGTAGCATGATTCCCCTCTTCATGCTTCCTGTATGGGTTCAGAACATCGGCAAGCTACTCCCCAACGGACAAGCTGTAGTCGCCTTTGAAAAAGTGGGGGCTAGACATATGTATTTATCAGAGATAACACCCCAACTTCTCTACCTTGTTGTCTTTACTGTCGTTGCCTTTGGATGTGCTACTACCCTTTGGAAACGGCGCTGGGTCGCCTAGGACTTGGGGTTAGCGCCGTCGAGCAATACCGATGTAATGGAGGAGCTGGATCAAAGCAATAAGAGCAGCCACGACATAGGTTAGGGCTGCTGCACGCAAGACGCCCCGAGCCAATACGCCTTCTTTTCTCCCCTCTAACACCCCCACTTCGTCTGCCATCCTCATCGCTCTGGCACTGGCATCAAACTCCACAGGTAGGGTCACAATATGGAACAAGACTGCACCTCCAAACGCAATGATCCCCAACCACAACAAGTTTGTATACCCTGTGAACATCCCAATCAGGATGAGAGGAAACGCCATGTTGCTCCCTATGTTCGCTACAGGAAAGATGGCTGACCGCACACCAAAGAATGCATCCGCCTTGGCATGTTGTACCGCATGCCCCGTTTCGTGGAGAGCGATCGCAATCGCTGTCACCGAACGCCCTTTGCCGTTCTCTGGGGTTAGGTTGATCGTTCGGGTTCTTGGATCGTAGTGATCCGCTGGTGCAACGCCAAATCGAATGCCGGAGACTCCCGCCATTATTAACGCCCGCTCCGCAGCCTGAATCCCCGTCATACCAGACTGGTCTCGCACCTTGTGCCCCTTAGCGATAGCTACCCCAACCATCCGCCTTACTGCCGAAGAGACGACAATAAAGAGAATAATCATGACCCAATAACTCATTCCTGTTCCTCCCGATCCCGCAAGATCTTAATCGCTTCCCTATGTAGTTTACCATTCGTTGCTAAGACATCCCCCGTCTCCAAATGGGTATCTCCACCCCTAAGGTCAGAGACTTTTCCTCCTGCCTCTTCAACCAAAAGCGCCCCCGCCGCGATATCCCAGATGTTGAGCCCTGCCTCCCAGAACATATCAAACCGACCGGCAGCCGTATAGGCTAGGTCTAGAGCAGCGGCGCCCATCCTTCGAATCCCCCCAGCTACCTCAAAAAGACGATGGAACTGAGCCAAGAACTCAGAGATGCGGTGGCGCGTGGTGTGCGGGAACCCTGTCGCAACGAAAGCCCCTTGGAGCGTGTTCTTGCCCCTCACACAAAGTGCTTCTTTTTCGCCTTTTCCCTTCACCCATGCCCCCTGCCCCTTCACCGCACAATAGACCTCTCTTGCCATCACGTCCACCACCACCCCAAGAACACTCTCTTTTCCTTTCATTAGTGCAACCGAAACGGCAAAGAACGGAATCCCATTGACAAAGTTGCGGGTTCCGTCCAGGGGGTCCACCACCCAAGAATACCCATCACCTAGGGTTCCTCCCGTCTCTTCGCCCACGAACCCTGCAGTAGGGAGAATATCCCCCAATGCCTCCTTCAGCAATGCCTCTGATTCGTGGTCGATGCGTGTAACGACATCGTCTCCAACACCCTTTTTTGAAACATCACCAGCACTTAGAGCACGAAAAGCCCCTCTGGAGAGCTTTGCAGCACGATTCGCAGCGGCTACGACTTGGGGGGTGAGATCGGCTAAGTCCACTTCCACCCCTCCACGACCGTTTCAGAAACAACCTCCCCTTCATCTCCAGAAAATCGCAACAACATCTCTGTTCTTGCTAAGCCCTCCACACGGTGGCTGCCCTCCGGTTGTACAGGAGCAACCGTTAGGGGAGAATGCCGAACAATCTCCGCGGGGACAAATCCCGGCTTTGAACTCTTCCAGATGATAGGGGCATCCAAGAGAGTCTCTAGAGGTGTCATTCGGGTTCTTCTAGCACCCACCAGATGGCGGAGAATCTGCAAGCCCAGAATCTCAAACACGATAAGTGCACTCAACGGGTTTCCGGCTAATCCCAAACCGATCGTTCCCGAATCCCACCTCGTAATAAAAGAGGGACCCCCCGGTTTGAGGATAAGACCAGGCACCAACATCTCTGCCCCTGCCTTTTCAAATGCGAGACGGGCAAAGTCCTTCTTGCCCCCAGCCGCCCCTCCTATAGTAATGACAAGGTCTGCCTTCTTTTCTCCATCACTAACAGCTTGAATCAATGCGTCCTTATTGTCGGGAATAAGTTCCATCGCCACCACTTTGCACCCTTCCTTCTTTGCACGATTGGCAATCGCAATGAGATTGCCGCAAGGGATAGCATCCTGAAACGGAGGCTTCGTTCCGGGCATATAGAGTTCGTCCCCAGAAGCGATGATCGCCACTTTGGGAATAGGAGCAACCGTTACTGATTCCACACCTCCAGAGAAGAGTGATTGGAGGGACCAAGGTGTCAAACGCACGCCTTTTGTGGCTAATAGGTCACCCTTATGAATATCTTCGGCTTGCCGACGAACCGACCGTCCACTTGTCACTCCCTTATCGAACGAAACAACACCCTCAGTTTCAGCACTTGCTTCTTCCCACGGCACCACCGCTGTCGCCCCCTTAGGGATAGGCGCACCTGTGCCAACCCAAGCACAACATCCCTCGGGTAGTTCTTGAGCCTTGTCTCCAGCATGAGTGGGCGAAGCGAGTGACAAGGTAACGGGTTCACTGGGCGTCGCATTGACCAAAGCAAGATGGTCAACGCCCCACCCATCCATAGCACTTTCGTTCTTCTTGGGCAAATCCCAACCCGCTTCGGCATCCTCCAACAACCACCGACCTCCCGCAACTTCCACGGACAGACTTTCTGAGGGCAAGAGAGCAACCTCTCTCTCCAAAACCTCTTGGGCTTCAGTCAGTGGTATCCGCATGAGCCTCTTTCCATTCCTTACATAACTGTTCATAATCTCGGAGATCGTTGCAATTAGAGAACGACCAACGGGGAATCCCCCGATTGACAAAGAACTTCTCATCTACCATTTGGATACCTACCCTATCTAAGAAACCATGGAGTTTACGACCTAGATTGGTCTCGGCTGTTCTCTCTAAGTAGGTGGGGATACGCACTCCCTCTTTCGCTCGGTAGAGTGCCATCGTGGGCTGCGGAAACCCCTGGGCATAGGGCATGACGCACCCCTCTCTACCCGTAGCTTCGTCCCAGAGCAATTTGGGAAGTCGTTTGTCTATTGCGGGCACATCACACGCTGCCACGAAAGCCCAATGTGTTTTACACGCTGATAATCCAGCATGAATGCCTGCCAAGACGCCTTCCCCTTCCAAAATATCCGGGACGATCTCCCACTTTTTCCATCGCTGGGGATCGGGGGGACTACCCACAATGAAGACACGCGGAATCGTCTCGCCCAGACTCTCCAGTATCCGCTCTAAGAAAGTCTTTCCACCCAAAGTCATTAACGCTTTGGGTTGCCCCATCCTTCGACTGGCACCCCCTGCCAATACAAACGCCTCTTGTATCACCTACCTATGCGCTCCATCCGTGCCGACCGCCTCTTTTCCCCCGCCTCAAAACGACTCTTCTCCCCTCCTGTAACGGGATGAAACAACTTGACGGGTTCGGGTCGTCCATTTTCGCCTAGTGCTACAAAAGTAGCGTAGGCGGTGCAGACACGCCTCCTTGTCCCTTTGAAGGGATCCTCGGCAAAGACCCTAACGCCCACCTCCATCGAACTCTTGTGGATGTAGTTCAATGCGGCACGAAATCCCATCAACTCATGCCCCCGAATCGGCGTATGGAAATCGACAGCGTCTACACTGGCGGTCACAGCGGGTCGTTTGCAGTAGCGGTGGCACGCAATGGCGGCAATCTCATCCAGCGCCAACATCACTTCTCCGGCAAAGACTTTGTCCCCCACCATCATCTCGGGCGTTACCATCCGCAAACCTGTCGCAACAGCGGGTGCGGAAAAACCTGCCTCAGTGACAGGCAGACTTGCATCAAAATCCGCCAAACGACAGGTGCGAATCTCACGTCTGGCTAGGGCGCGCCGCTGAGCCTCATTCTCCGCTTCGGTATGGGGCGAGACAGGGAGTGCTGGAATGGGTGTACCCTTGTCGTCCAATGCGATAAATGTCAAGTGTGCTCGACAGGTATGTACCGCGTTCTCTCCCCCTCTATCCGTCCGCATCACATCGATACGGACTTCCATAGACGCCCCAAAGGTCGCTTGAACAGTCGCCGTAAACCCCACCCTGTCCCCCAGTCTCACACCCTTCAAAATATCGATATCTTCCATCGCCCCTAAAATCACCCTCCCCTTCTGGTGACGGTTGGCGCACATCGTCCCTGCCTCACAAATCCAGTGCATCAAACGCCCGCCATATAGGCGCATCGCAGGATTTACATGTTGGGGGAAGACGATTCGGAGAATCTCTAGAGTTGTTGAAGCAGGTGTTGCCATCCCAGTATTCTAGGCTTGTGGCGTTTCATAAGTTCTTCCAATACCCACTAGGGATGATTCAAGTCCCATTAGCGCTTTTCATTACTTCGTTCCTCTTGCCGAAGAAGTACCGCAAAGAATGAAACTGGTGACGGGAACAAAAGGGTGAACGGATGGCTCTTGCGACGATTTCTTTTGGTTTCTTTGCCCCATAGACCCAATGACAGATGAAGACTATTGGGCGTGATTTGTGAGGGCGGTCTATATAGGGTGGGATAAGGAATTGATAACTTCTTTTGGTAGCCACCATTCTTGTCTACCTACGTTTAGTGGCACGTGTCTTGCGATTAGGTCAAACTGGAAAAACAGGTGTGGAGAAAAGCGCCACAAACGGGCATCTAGCGCTAGAGAGCACGGGGGTGCCAGATGGTCTTCATCTCCACGAAGGGCTCTATCCATAGGGGAGACTCGCAGCCGTTGCAAAACCAGCCCTCCCCCTCCACATCCCGCACCCTGACCCGCTTCAGGTTCTCCGCCACTCCTTCCTCCAGAATCTTCTTGAGAGGAGGGGCGCATCCCGCGGCGTGGATACCGTCCACGCCGCGGTGCGTGGCAACGACATCCGCCAACTCTTCAGCGTATCCAGTTAGGAGGTTGAGGACCCCCGCCGGGACATCACTGGTCGCAGCGACTTCTCCGAGGAGCGCTGTCGCCAAGGGATAGGCACCGGAGCCCAACGCGATGACTGTGTTCCCCGCGGCAAGGGGGGGGGCCAACAGTGAAACGAGGGCAAGGAGGGGAGCTTCGTCAGGGGCGATAACAGCGACCACCCCAGTGGGCTCGGCGGTGGTGAAGTTGTAAAAGGGAGCCGCCACAGGGTTTTGATTGCCTAGGAGAGCAGCATACTTATCGGTCCACCCGGCGTAGCAAACCAAGCG